>JAGRAE010000052.1 GCA_020435005.1 Bdellovibrionales bacterium | reverse complement strand
AAAATCGACTGACAATAATGAAGTTTTAAGCGAAGAAAATTCTTAATTTTGAGAAAAAGAATGAGGACTAATAAACTAGGACAACTATGAAAGTATTTGAGTTTGCAAAAGAAGTAGGCGTAGAAACCATCGCATTGATGGATAAAATCCGAGCTTGGAAATTACCTGTTAAGAGTCATATGGCTGCATTAACAGATGAACAAATTGAGGATATTAGAGTTCGTCTTGCTGAGGAAGCTGGAGGAACGGCCAAGAAAAAGACAACTAAAAAGGTTGTTAAGAAAAAAGCGACAACTGCTAAGAAAAAGGTGGCAAAGAAAAAAACTGTCGTTAAAAAAGTAACTACTGCAAAAGCTACTGATGCCCCGACGAAGAAAAAGACTAAGAAAAAAACAGTAATTAGAAGAAAGGCTGCTGATATTGAAGCTAAGGCAAAAGAAGAAAGTCTACAGCTAGAATCCGCTCAATCAGTAGGCGATGAAGATACCACTATGGTTGCTCAGAATCTTGCTCAAGAAAATTCAAATGTAGAAGTTGCCACTCAAGAAGATATATCTAGTAGTTCTGAAAGCCTAAGAGCTCAACAAGAAGAGGTTTCACAAGATAGACCTAGAAAAGGTCGAAATATTGTTGGAAAAATGGATTTGAGTAGGGTTTCAGGGGCCAGCTCACGCCCATCACCAGGAACTTCTTCTAGGCCAACAGCATCTTCCGGTCCTGTTCCGGGTCCATTAAAAACTATTGCACGCACAGGACCAAGTAGAAATATTAGAACAGGTTTCGTTGGCCCTGCGCCGATGATTGCTGAAGAAGATTTATTAGAAAAGAAAGCTCGTGAAGAGAAGAAGAAAAAGGGAGCTGGAGCTAAAGATCAGCCAATGCAGAACTTTACGGCCTCTGACTTTCGTAAAAGAGAAGTTATTTTTCAACCTAAAAAGAAGCGTATATTGACTGGACAAAGCAAAAAAACTCAAATTACACAGCCTAAAGCGATCAAACGTATTGTAAAAATGCAGGATACGATTACGGTTGGAGATTTAGCAGCAGAAATGAGTATTAAAGTTCCACAACTTACCAAAAAATTGATGAGTGATGGAATTATGGCCACTATGAACACACCTTTGGACTATGATACAGTTTCTTTAATTGTGGGCGAATTTGGATTCGAAGTGCAAAATGTAGCTCTTAACGATGAAGACTTGTTAGCCAAAGCGGCATTTGGAGATTTAGAAGCAGAGCCAGTAATTAGGCCACCAGTTGTGACGGTTATGGGCCACGTCGATCATGGTAAAACAACTTTGTTAGATGCAATTCGTAATGCTGATGTTGCCTCAGGTGAAGCTGGTGGAATTACCCAGCATATTGGAGCTTATAATGTTACGCTGGAGAATGGCTCAACAACTACATTTATAGATACTCCTGGTCACGCGGCATTTACAGCTATGCGTTCTCGAGGCGCTCATGTGACGGATATAGCCATTATTGTTGTTGCTGCTGACGATGGGATGATGCCGCAAACAGAAGAGGCCATTAGTCATGCTCAAGCAGCAGGTGTGCCTATTATAGTTGCGGTTAATAAAATTGATAAAGAAGGTGCTAATCCAGATAGAATTAAACAACAGCTAGCAGAAAAAGAACTTGTTCCTGAAGAATGGGGTGGCGACACTATATTTGTTCCTGTTTCCGCTTTAAAAAGGCAAGGAATTAAAGAGTTGCTCGAAAATATTCACCTTGTAGCTGATGTTTTAGAATTAAAAGCCAATCCAAAAAGATCAGCTACCGGTGTTATTATTGAAAGCAAAATGGAAAAGGGCAAAGGAAATGTGGCAACCGTTCTGGTCCAAGATGGGACAATAAAAATAGGTGAATCTTTTGTCGCAGGAACTGTAACCGGTAGAATTCGTAGAATGACGAATGATAAAGGGGAAGTTGTAAAAGAGGCTCCTCCGGGAACACCTATTGAAATTACTGGCCTCGATAATGCACCAAATGCTGGGGATCGTTTTGATATTTGTAAATCAGATGATCAAGCTCAACAAGTGGCTGAGTTACGCAAAAGAAAAATTGAACAGGATGAAGTTCCTAACTCAAAAATGTCTTTAGATGTTATATTCTCAAAAGTTAAATCCGGAGACCTCAAAGAGCTCAATATAGTACTGAAAGCTGATGTGGCTGGAAGTTTAGAGGCCATTAAAGGTTTGTTAGACAAACTTGGGACCAATGAAGTTAAAGTTAAGGTGGTCCACTCCGGCGTCGGTGGAATCAGTGAAAACGATGTACTCCTAGCTGCAACTGTTAATGGTTTAATTATAGGATTCAATGTGAGACCAGATGCTGTGGCTCAACGAATTGCTAAAGAAAAAGGTGTCGAAATAAAATCTTATTCTGTTATTTATAATTTAGCAGATGATATTAAAGCTGCCATGGCTGGTTTGTTAGACCCAGATGTGGTTGAAGAGACGCAAGGTTCAGTAGAAGTTAGGGAGACGTTTAGCGTGCCTAAAATTGGAACTATTGCAGGTTGCTTCGTCACCGATGGAAAAGTAACTAGAAATAGTCTTGTAAGGCTGCTGCGTGAAGGACGGGTTGTTTATTCTGGAAAAATTTCTAGCTTAAAACGCTTTAAAGATGATGCTAAAGAAGTTCAAGCAGGTTACGAGTGCGGCGTTGGTATCGAAAACTACAATGACATAAAAGTAGGGGATGTCATAGAAGCTTACCAAACTAAAGAAGTGGCAAGAACACTGGAGTAAGTTAAGTGACGGTTTCTCGAAGAGTGCAGAGAGTCGAACGAGAGTTGCGAGAAATCGTCAGCGTGTTTTTAATATCTGGCGTGAAAGAACCTCTAATGGGTTTAGTAACAGTGACAAGGGTTTCAGCCTCTCCTGATCTTCGCCATGCTAAAGTATTTTTATCTATGATGGCTTCTGAAACGGAAAAACAAGAAAATCTTGAAATTCTAAAATCTTCAGCAAAAATTGTACAACACTTAATTAGTAAACAATTGCCAATGAAATTTTGCCCCAAAATATCTTTTATTTTAGATAAGGGCTTTGAAAATGCTGAGCTTGTTGAACAACGTTTGAAAGAAATTAAGAAGGGTAGTGAAGAGTGAACCATCATGGGGTCTTATTACTTGATAAACCAGCTGGTATTACCAGTCATGATGTTGTCGCTCGCGTGCGAAGAATACTTTCTACCAAAGCCGTTGGGCACGCTGGCACTTTAGATCCAATGGCGACAGGGCTTTTGGTTTTATTGATCGGTGAAGCTACTAAAATTTCTGATTATTTACTCAATGGGACTAAAGGATATGATTTAGAATTAAAATTTGGTTTAAAAACAGATACTTTAGATGTTACCGGACAAATTCTTGAAGAAAAAAGTACAGAAAGTTTAAAATTAGAAGCCATAGAATGTGAGGCTGAAAATTTGACGGGTGAGTTAGAGTTAGCCGTTCCCAAGTATTCGGCAATTAAAGTAAATGGAAAAAAACTTTTAGAAAAAGCACGAGCTCAAGAAACATTTGATGCTCCAACACGTTTAATGAATTTTTTTAAATTAGAACTTCAAAGCTTTAATCGACAAGAATTGAGCTGTCGATTTTTTTGCTCAAAGGGGAGTTATGTCAGGTCTTGGGTGCAAGAACTAGGCGAGAGATTGGACTGTGGTGCTACGTTATCATATTTACGTAGGATTTACTCATCACCTTATAAAATAGAACAGGCTATGTCTTTAGAAGCATTGGAACAAACGCCCATTGCGACTTGTTCTTCATTTATACCTCTTTCGCAATGTTTACAAGATTGGGAGGCGGTTACAGTCAGTGGGCGTGATGAAAAACTAATGCGTAATGGTCAAGTTCCTTCTGATTTAGCTAAGAGGTTGATATTTCAACAAAAAATCGCAAATGCTCAGAAAAAAAATCTAGGCATTCGCGTTTTTCAAGCATCATCAGGAACCTTGGCATCGCTTCTAGAAATGCAACCCAACAAGAGTCCAAAAATTAAACGAGTCTTTCGCTATTGAGCCTTGACTATTTTGGTCAAGTATCTATAAATATTGACTTTTAAATAAATACTTCGCCTCTTCGATTTGCCGACGAGAGGGAGGTTAACCTTACCACCTTTTAGGAGGAAAACATGGCATTACACAAAGAAGAAAAAGCTCAAATCATACAATATTTTAAAGGCTCAGAATTAGATACTGGTAGTTCTGAAGTTCAAGTAGCCCTACTTACATTTCGTATTAATCGATTAACTGAACACTTTAAAAGTCATAAAAAAGATTACCATGGTCAACGTGGACTTGTGCGTATGGTAAATCGCCGCCGTAAACTTTTGGATTATTTAAAAAGAACAAAGGAAGAAAGTTACAAAAAAATAATTTCTGATCTCGGTATACGTAAGTAATTAATCACCTTTAGGAGAAATAATGCAAAAGCATGAAGTAAAGTTTGAATTAGACGGTCAAGAAGTTACGATCGAAACAGGCCGTTTAGCCAAGCAGGCAGATGGGTCTTGCCTAGTGACCTGTGGTAACAATGTTGTTTTAGTCACAGTTGTTTCTTCAACAAGAGAAACTGATTTTGATTTTTTCCCTTTGACTGTTGAATATAGTGAAAAGTTTTATGCAACTGGAAAAGTTCCGGGTGGATATTTTAAACGTGAAGGACGTCCTACAACAGAGGCAACTTTAAACGCGCGATTAATAGATCGTCCTATTCGCCCTTGTTTCCCTGAGTTTTATAACTATGAAACTCAAATTGTTGCAACCATCTTAAGTTTTGATGGAAGTACAGCTGTTAACAGTTTAGCAAGCATAGGGGCATCTGCAGCACTACATATTAGCAATATCCCATTTAAGGGTCCCACAGCTGGGTTACAGGTGGCCAGAATCGATGGCAAATTTGTTATTAACCCACCAATTGCTGATCTAGAAAAAGCAGATATGGATATTTTCTTGGCCGGAACACGCAATGGTATTTTAATGGTTGAAGGGGAGGCAAAGTTTGTCTCCGAAGCCGAAGTTTTAGAAGCTTTAAAGTACGGTCACGAAAAAATGTCTGTCATTTTTGACGCTCAAGATAAGTTACGTGAACTTAACGGCTCACCTACAAGAAGAGATGTTGTTGCCCCAGTAATTGAAGAAACTTTTTTAAAGGCAGCACAAGACTTTTTAAAACCAAAAGTAGAAGCCGCTCTTACTATCCGTGATAAACAAGAGAGATACTCATCTTTAGATGTAGCAAAGGATGAAGCAAAGACAGCATTACTCGAGAGTGTTGGAGATGATTTAAAAGCACAACGTGAAAAAGAATTGAGTCAGATTTTTGCTGATTTAAAATACCAAGTGGCTCGAAGCATGATTCTCGACAAAGGTCTGCGCATTGACGGTCGAGATACGACAACAGTTAGACCTATTACTTGCGAAGTAGCATTGTTACCGCGAAGTCATGGTTCAGGTTTATTTACACGTGGAGAGACTCAAGTTTTGGGGACAGTGACTTTGGGTACACCCGATGATGAATTAACTATCGACGCTCTTGAAGGTAATATTAAAAAGCCATTCTTTTTACATTACAATTTTCCACCTTATTCTGTTGGTGAAACCGGTCGAATGGGAGGACAAAGTCGACGTGAAATTGGCCATGGTAATTTAGCTGAGAGAGCATTGAAAGCCGTCATTCCAAATAACGAAAAATTTCCATACACTATTCGTATTGTTAGTGAAGTTTTCGAATCAAATGGTTCAAGCTCAATGGGAACTGTTTGCTCAGGAACATTAGCTTTACTCGATGGTGGTGTTCCCATAAAAGGAAATGTAGCCGGTATTGCTATGGGTTTAATTACCGATGGTGATCGTTATGCTGTTTTATCAGATATCTTAGGTGATGAAGATCATCTTGGAGATATGGACTTCAAAGTTGCTGGAACACGTGAAGGTATAACCGCTTTACAAATGGATATTAAAATTGACAGTTTAACAATGGAAATAATGGAAACGGCTCTAAAACAATCTTTAGCCGGTCGTATTCATATTTTAGAGGAAATGGAAAAGGTAATTAAAGAGCCTCGTGGTCAAATTTCTGATTATGCTCCTCGTATGGAAACTATTAAAATTAATCCAGATAAAGTGAGAGAAGTTATTGGAGCTGGTGGAAAAGTTATTAAAGGTATCATTGAAAAAACAGGTGTGAAAATCAATATTGAAGATGATGGAACGATCCACATAGCTTCAACTGAACCTGAAAGTACAAGAGCCGCAATTAAAATGATTGAAGATATATGTGCTGAGGCGGAAGTAGGCAAAGTGTACAACGGTAAAGTTGTTAAAATTGCTGATTTCGGTGCTTTTGTTGAAATTTTACCTAATACAAGCGGTTTGTTACACATATCTGAAATTGCCCATGAAAGAATTCGCAATGTATCGGATGTGCTAAAACAAGGGGATAATGTTGATGTTAAAGTTTTAGATGTTGACCGCTCAGGTCGCATCAAACTTTCTCGCAAAGTCCTCATTGAAAAGCCAGCAGAATAGCTTTTCATGAAGGCTTTTGATTATCAGCCAGACTTTAGAAAAACAGTTTTGAGTAATGGTGTTCGGATAATAACCGAACACCATCCCTACACCAGGTCAACAAGCGTAGGTTTTTATGTCGATCTAGGAAGTCGTGATGAGCCACAAGACATGGTGGGTGCAGCTCATTTTCTTGAACATGTACTATTTAAAGGAACCCATACGAGGACAGCATACGACATTGTTAGTGAGTTGGAGTCTGTTGGTGGAGAAATTAATGCTTACACAGCTAAAGAGTACACTTGTTATCACGCTTCAACCTTAAGAGAACATCAACATATTAGTTTAGAAGTGCTTTCTGATCTTCTCGTCAATGCCAATTGTTCAGTAGCAGAAGTGAATCGTGAAAGAAATGTCATTTTACAAGAAATAGACATGTCAAAAGATGTCTTAGAAGAATACATTTTTGATCGATATTTTGAAAAAGCTTTTGCGGGTCAAAGTTTATGTCAACCAATTTTAGGGACTCCAGATAGTTTAAACATAATTGATCATAAAAAACTTTTTGATTTTTACAATCATCGTTACCATGGGCCACACTTAATTGTAGCTGTTGCTGGTGATGTCAATCATGACCGAGTAGTAGAGCAGTTAAAAGGTTTAGAAAAGCTGCACAAACCTATAGAGCCAAAAGCTAGTCGTGAAAAATCATATGTTCAGGGTTTTAAAGATTTTGATGAAAAGCCGGCCGAGCAACTTCATTTATTATTAGGTCTCCCAAGCAGCCATTTTCAATCGGAGTATCGTTTTGAGGCTTATATTGTTAATGCGGCTTTAGGTGGAGCCACTACTTCTCGTTTGTATCAAAAGATTCGAGAAGAAAGGGGGCTTGCCTACAATGTTTACTCATATTTGCAGTCTTTTACTGATTCAGCATTGTTACTCACTTACATTGGAACATCTATTGATAATGCAGAGGAGAGTTTGAGTTTTGTTAGGGATGAGTACCAAAATTTTAAACAAAAAGGTCTAACTGAAAAGGAAGTTGAGTATTACAAGACTCAAGTTATGGGGCAAATTTTATTAGGTGCTGACGATGTTGAAAATCGTATGAATTCAATTGCAATAAATGAAATGGTTTTTGGTCAGTATCGACCTGTAGATGAAATTTTAAATCAAATTGAAAAAGTGAATAGTGAAAGTGTTAAGAGTTATATAGACACTTATTTTGATATGAGTCAGTTGGGCTTTTTAGCCATGGGGAATGAAGCAACTGAGGCTGCAAAGTTTGAGACTTTGTTTAGGTAAGTTAGTAATATTAAAGATATTAATATCTTAGGAAGCAGTAAATCAAGGGTATAGAAGTAAATATAAAATTCTTAAAAGCGCGGCGAACAATGCTAAGCGGTAGATTTTGCGGAAGAGAGTTTCATCCACTTTTTTTAGAATTTTAACTCCAAAATTCGAGCCAAATACAGTGCTAGCAGCCAAAAGTAAGATGACATGCAAGTACTCCAAATAATTGAAACCTAAGAATAAAAAAGCCGGTATTTTATAAAGGTGTACGGCCATTTGCACAGTAGCTTTAGTGCTGACGATTTCTTCTTTTGTAAGGTCATTTCTTAGAAAATAAACCGCAATAAAAGGTCCTGTGGCCCCGACCAATATGCCCAAAATTCCCGCAATAAAACCAACAAGAGAAAAACTCCATATTGGAATTTTTAAATGAGGTAATTTTTTAGGTTTGAACAATGTGTACGAAATTAATAGAGCTAATAAGAACATAGGAAAAGTTTTTGAAGTTAAACTTTTTATTAGTTCAACAGCAATAAAAATTCCGAAGGGCAAACCTAAATTGAAATATAAAAAAATATTTTTATTAATATGTTTAAACAAAAATAAAGCTCGACTTAAATTGCTAATAAGTTGAGTGGTGCCATGAAGGGGGATTAATAGTTGATAGGGGACGAGAAAGGTCATTCCCGCAAGAAATGTGACCCCACCCCCCATTCCTGCAACTCCAGAAATAACAGAAGTGAAAAAAGCTAAAATGGATAATAGAGTTATATCTAACCAGTTCAAAAAAACTCCGAGTTAATTTTATACAAAATTATTTTAAAAGTGACCAGATAAAAATACATTGCATAGATTACTCTATTAATAGCAAAACACTAAAAATGGTTCCCATTAATTTCGGAATTGGAATTCTCACGCCTTACTAAAACATGTTATATTGAGTAGATTTTGCGTTCGTTGTGTACTTCTAAAAAAGTATTTACAGAGCGTGATAGCAAGATATATTCGCAATGATGTGCCAGTTAATGAAAAAAAAGTCTAAAGAGTCTGTAAAAATTGAACTAAAGCCATTTTTTGGTGGGTGCTTAAAATATTTTTTCCATTTTTGATAAAGATGCGTTCATCGTGACCTTGGTTACTTTTACCTCGATGATTGGTATTGTAAAGGAATTCTTTATTTTGTTGCCACGAAAGGGGTGTAGCATCTCCCCGTGGGTAGCCATTACAAACTTTGTTAAAATCCGTATTTTTATCTAAAGCTTCACCAGCCCAATATTTTTTAGGACGTTCAGCGCTCGGTGATAATACGTCACATAGACTAGGGACTGAGTTATTGTGAAAATACGGCCAACGGGCCCAAATGCCTACTAGTGGTGGAGGAACATATCCCTTTTGTACTTTAATTTGAATATTGTTATTGCTAGAAATAGCTAGATGATTTAATTGTTTCAAACTTTTCATGGCTTTGAAGCGAAAAGCATCTGTGCCCACATCAACTACTTTTGTATTTTCTGGCATAATGACTTTGTAAGTTTTTAACTGCTCATTAAATGTTAATTGATGGGCATCAGGTAAATCCCATTTCTTTAAATATCTGCCGTGGCACTTGGCGCACATATTGTTGTATAGTTTTTGCCCTTCTTTAAGTGCACCGAAATCAAAGTGATTTTTAGCAGAAAAAAAATCTGTAAAGTGAGGGGCCTCATTGTGGTAAACAGCATTGGTTAAATCTCTAACAATGTCCGTGTAATCGATAAACCATTGTTCAAGTTCTTTTAAATCACTACCACGGCCAATTTCATTCCATAATAGATTAGTTAAAATGGGATTGCCAGAAATTACGGAACCATCGAGCAGCCATTTATTTTTATACTTAACATTCCACCATACGCCCGGTTTAGATTCTGAAGGTATCCAAGCCAAGTCTTCTTCGCGGGGCTCTTTATAACTCCAATAGTCTTTAGTGGCATAGGCATCCTCTCTACGATGAGCGAGGGATAATGCCACATGAGCTAATGAAGTGTCTAAACCTAATTGTATTGGTTTTTTAGCTTGGACAGAGTTGATATTTTCTTTAGTGCGAGCGAACATTTTTTTCTCATTAGATGTGGCATCAGTGAGCCACTTAAAAATTGAGGTGGGAGCAGCTGTTACCGCTGATTTACCCTTAACAAAAAACATATTAGCTCGAGGAAAGCGATTGGTTAGACCTAATATTTTTTTTCCAAATAAATTATTGGAATGGCAAACAGCACAACTAATTGTAAAGCCTTTGGCACCGTTGTGTTCCATAAAACTAAAACCCATTCTATAATTAGGTTTTTTTCCCTCTGGATAAGGGATGCCATATACAGGATCATCAATAGACTCATCAGGAAAAGTATGAAGCCCTAGCCACTTCATAAGATCTTCAAGACTGTTCATTTTGGCAAAGGCTAAACCAAGCTTTCTAAATAGCTTTTTTAGTGGATCATCTTCATTTGTGTTATTAAAAAAATTATTAACTGGGTCTAAGGGAATAATCAGACCAGTAATACTGACGGGATATTGGAGGGCATGGATACGTCCTCTTCTAACGCTTTCATTTAGTTGATCTGAAGTTAAATTATAAGGATTTTGAAAGCCATTTTCAGGAACAGGCTCACCTTCTTGCCAAAACATCAAATTACTAGCCAAAGAAAGTTGACTAATAATATTGATAATTAAGAACAACAGAAGATTTTTCATAACACTTTTATTTTCAAGTGAAAGTAAAGTAGGGTCAATGAAGCTCAGTTAACTAGACTAAAGACCTAAGACTTAAACTTGTGTAAATAACCGAGGGGTATGTTGCAAGCCAAGCCCAGAAAAAACGATTGAGTCCAAAAATATAAACAATGAAGCCATGAAATAATATGCCAAGAAATAAGAATATAATTAATACTGGAGGAGATAATATGGTGAAAGGTATTGTAAGTTCAAATACAATTACAAACCAACATGTGATTGCTGCAGATTTGCTATGACCAATAAAATCAAAAATTCCAAGAGGATGTTTGTAGGGACTAGATTTAACAAGCCATTTGAGGACTTTGCCGTTGCGCCATTCTGGACGAACTATTTTTACCCAACCAGCTTTGAAGTAAGAATATAAACTATGAAAAGCTATATAATAAAGGCCAGCTTCACGCCATTCAGTGCGAACGGTAATTGAGTTAACAAGTAGTCCAAATAAAAGAACTATACTCATGTAATCAGAACCACCATTAAAAGGGTTTTTCCACCTGTACAAAAAAACTAGAGTACTTAACAGAATTAAGAAATAAACAGTGGGAAAAGGAAAATATAGAGATATGAGAGTAAGTGTCCAGCGAAAGGATAAGAGAGCTAAAAAATTGGGGTATTTAAGTAAGACTTTTAAGGTTTTTTTCAAAAAAGTCGGTAAACATTCAAATTTTGAATGAATAGTGGTCCAAGACCAAGGACCCATATCTGATAAAGTACTTTTTAAAAAATAAAATTCAAGAAATTGTATGGTAAACAAAACTAAGACAAGTCCATTAGTTATATAGTGAGTATTCATTAAATTTAATTGCATTGAATCACTCTAGAGATAAAAATTATATCTTCATTTTCTGTAATAGGAGAACGCAAGAGAAGGCGAAATTGAAATCTTTCAATAGATTGATTTTTTCTTAATTCAAAAGATACTATTTTTTCAGTTATTTTATAGGACAATGTCTGTTCAATATCTTTTACAGTTGGTTCTTTTAAATATTTTAATTCTTGCAGCCAAGTAAATAGATGATTGCTGCACGCATAATGATAATTAACTGAAGGATTTAAAAGAAAACTTAATTCACTTCTTTCTAATTCTGGAAAAACATCAATCCATACTTCTGAAGTAGAGGATTTATACTGTAGAATGGGAAGGTGATTAAAAGTGTTAAAAAAATTCCATTTAGGAAAAAACACTTTTAAAAAATCTAACATTTATTTCCCTTTAAGTTCTTTCTCTAGAATATCTAAGTGTTGACGAGTTGTTGGTTCACTTTTCATTTTCTTAATTTCTGTCGTCTGGATGGTGCCCCATATCCACATAACGACATAAAAAGTAAAGAGTCCTAAAATAACTCTCATCACTACTTTTTTAGGTAATAAAAAGTAGTCGACAAAGCCAACAATTAATAAGATGCTTGTGCCAGCCATACCTAATAGCAATAACGGACTCGCTAATGCAGATAATATATATATGGCTAAAAAAGGGATATTGGCTAGAGTTAAAAGAAGAAAAATTTGTTTATAATTTATTTCTCGTCCAATTATAAAAAGTGAAAAATAATAAAAGAATCCAGAAATAATAAAGTGTACAACAGTTAATGTTAGTGGGAAAAATATAAAGCCCAGAATAAAACTAAATAAACTGCCCGAGACTAAACCATGTAAACTACCACTAATGGCACTTAAGACGCCAAGAAAAAATAAATTTGTTCTCCAATCCCAGTCGGGAATCTTACGAATTTGAGCTACTGGATTGGCTAGATATAATTTTAAGTAAGCAAAAACTTGTTGCCAATCTTTTTGAATATTTTCCCACATGAGTACATGTCAACATGTCAATTCGTTCTCGGCAAGTGAAATAGCCCAACTTAAATAATTCATATGTGAATGACGAGGTGCTTCGCCTAGTGTTAAGGTTTTAATCACTGTGCTATTTGATTGTTGTAACCAATTTAGCTCTTCACGACAGTTTTTATCTGCCACAAAATGATAGGCATCACCTTTAGAAAGCTCAAGAAAAGCTTGCAACTCTTTGATTCTGTTTTTTAAATAAATTGACTTAAAAGAAAAGACAAAAACATCGTAGCCGTGAGCTTCCAACCAATCGGGAATATCATACCAATGTTGTGTGCTAGGTAGTAGAAGCCTTGGCTTTGATAAAAAAATTATAGGATAAATGGTGAGTAAACAATTGGGTTGAATATTATTAAAAGTTAGCATCAAGTCTTAAGCCAGCTCCAAAAGCATTATCATCTATGGTTTCGGTAATCATTGATGAGCGATATGCAATTTCAGTTGTAAAAGAAAAGGCTTGGGTTAATTTCGCTTCCAATCCTAAAGCAAATGCCCAAGAGGGTGTATTAAAATTTAAGACCTTATTTGCAGCATTATCATAATACTTTAAATAACGAGCTGCTAAACCAGTAGTGCCGCGAAATCTTAAGAAACGGTTGATGTGAGGTCGGTAAACAAGTTTCATGTTAAATTCGTTTAACTCAGCATAGTCAAGACTCTCTTTATTTTCGATCTCTGCTCGACCCAAATTCACATAGCTGCCTTCAGCCATCCAATTATCTGAAAATAAGTCTATTCCTAAATTAACTTCTACTCCTTGGAATAATCCCGTGCTTGAATGATTATCAAATTGAAAACTCGTCATAGACAATGCCATACCAACACCTGCATGTAGCAAAATAGCATCGAAGGGGTCATTATTATAGTTAAGTTTTCCAGAGCTTTTGGTAATGGAAAGTTGATCTACAATATCATCATAAGATTCAAATTGATCATCTTGAGCCCAACTTAAGTTAGTAAAAAAACATAATACCAGTATATTTATTATAATTAATTTCTTCATAGTTTCATTATAAGCATGAAAATATAGAATCGCAAAAAACTTGTCTTTCGAAACCTCTAAAAGTCTGTCAGAATATGCATATGAAGAAGATTTCTGAAAAAGTTTTTTGTGCCTTTTGTAAACTTCCGAGGCATTTTTATAATAAAAAGCATATAGACTGGACCAATGTCGCGCTCTCTTCATTTTGCTCAGTTGTATTAATGTTTGCCATTTGGCAGGGATTTGATGCAAGAATTATGATTTTATTCGTGATGTGTTTAATGGTGGCAGAGTCTTTTGTGCAGATTCGTTGGCGACTATCTGTAGTTTGTCCACATTGTAATTTCGATCCAGTGACATATATAAAAGATCCTCACTTAGCCTGCGAAAAGGTTAAAAAGAAACTAGAAAGTCGAGTGGAGTCAGGGGATTATTTACTATCTAATAATAATCCTTTCAAAAATTTACCAAAAAGAAAGTTGCCGTCCCCAACTTCACCTCCTAGCTTGTCAAAACACGTATGATAGGCTTATAAAGAGTCGATGAAGAAAATAGTGATCATTCCTACATACAATGAAAAAGAGAATATTTCTTTAATGATTCCAAAGCTCTTAAATATTGACACGGAATTAGAAGTGTTAGTTGTCGATGATAATTCTCCAGATGGAACAGCAGAAGCTGTAAGAGAACTCCAAAAAAATTATAAAAATAAAGTTCATTTAGAAGTGCGAGAAAAAAAGAATGGCCTAGGGCGTGCCTATATACATGGATTCAAATGGGCTTTGAATCATGGATATGACTTAATTGGTCAAATGGATGCTGATTTCTCACACAGAGTAGAGGATTTATCGAAACTTTTATCTAGGGTAGATAGTGGTGATGTTCTAGTTGGAAGTCGTTGGGTAGAAGGTGGTGGCACACTTAATTGGAGTTGGTTTAGAAAACTGATTAGTTTAGGCGGTAGTCAATACTCTCGTTGGATTCTCAATTACCCTTTGAAAGATTGGACAGGTGGCTTTAATTTGTGGAAGCGTTCGGTATTAGAACAAATAGATTTAGATAAGGTCACTTCGGAAGGGTATAGTTTTCAAATTGAAATGAAATATAGAGCACAAAAGCTAGGTTTTAAACTTTCTGAAGTTCCCATACTTTTCGAAGAGCGACGAGCAGGACAAAGTAAAATGTCGACAAAAATAGTTTTAGAGGCTTTATACCGCGTATGGTCTATTAGAGGATTGTAAAAGCATTCTTCTGTTGTAAAATTGCTTATATGATTAAGTTTTTTAGAATTGTATTATTAATAATACTAGTAGTAACAGCTACTTTAGTAACTGCTCAGGAAAAAAAGAGAAAATCTAAAACGCGTATAGGTTCTCAAGTGGGGGCAGTCAGAAATTCTGGAGCAGCTGTTTACAAAAATAGATCATTTGATTCTGACCCGATTGCTTATTTAGAAGAAGGACAGAAAGTCAAAATATCTCGCAAGAAATACAAAGCTTCTGATGGTTTTGGTCTGTTTTATAAAATTGTCGTTAATAAAAAAATAAAGGGTTATATATCTGACGTTGAAGTTGTTCCTCAATTTACAAAGACAAAATACAGTAAAAAAATTAAGGAAAACCCAGACTTTGAAGAGATGACTAAAAAACCTGAAGAAGAGCAAGAGCCAATGTTATTCACACGATACTTTGGATTGCAATTGGCAATGATTGATTATACCGAAAAATTTGCCGACAAAACATTGAATTCACAGACCTTAATGTATGGTTTGAAACTCAGTGGACCAGGCTACCTGTTAGAGCAGGTACCATTAGATATTGATGTTTTATTATCGATGACTCCCCCGGCTTATTATGATGAAAGGCTGGCGACAGCTCCCACTACAGGTTTTTTTCTTGTTTCAAATATTGGTTTGAAAGTCCCATTTATTGATACACCTCATTCGATCATTTATTATTCTTTAGGATTAACTGGAAGCTATACTAATTTTACTTTAACTATTGGTTCTACGAATTTAGATGTGCAAGAGTTTAAAATCGGGGCAGTAGGTGGTTTGGGTGCAGCGATGAGGTTCAGTCGTAAATATTTTATGCAGGTAGACTGGAAGTACTACTACGAAAAAACCCAATATATGGGCTACAATGCCTCTTTTGGCTTCAAATATTAAACATAGTTGCTGCAAATCGTCATTCAATAATCGAGCAATAGCTATCGACTCTAACTTCCAACCTTGATCTTGGGCCACATAGCTAATAAAAAACATATATGGAAAAAATCCAAGAATTAAAACCCGAAGTTATTGACCAGATAGCTGCTGGTGAAGTTGTAGAAAGACCGGCTCATTTAGTGAAAGAACTTATTGAAAATAGTTTGGACGCTGGGGCAAAAAGTATTTTGGTTGAGTTTTCAATGGGCGGTCAAAAAGTTCGAGTTACTGATGACGGTTGTGGAATACCGGCACAGGAACTGCCTTTGGCCTTTGCCCGACATGCCACAAGTAAAATTCGTGTTGGTGATGATCTTTGGGCTCTTTCTAGTTTTGGCTTTCGTGGTGAAGCACTAGCTAGTTTGTCCGCTGTTAGTAAAGTCAAGATGGTTTCAAGAACTCCCAAGGATCAACAAGCTTCAGCCTTGGAAGGAACTTTTGGAAAGTTTGGAAGCGTTGAAAAAACAGGTGGCAATTTAGGAACCTCTATTTGGATTGAAGATTTGTTTGGCAATGTGCCTGCCAGAAAAAAATTTTTAAAGTCTGAAGCGGCTGAAGCCACTCAAATAAAAAACGTTATTAAGGCAATAGCTCTCTATCACTTTCAAGTTGAATTTCGTGTTCTCTATAAAGGAGAGCTGCTTTATTTTTGGCCTACAACAAAGAATCCTAGTGAGCGAGTTAAACAAATTCTCGAGTTAGAAGATGTTTATTTTGGTGAAGGCCAATGTGAAAATATTAAAGCTAGTGTTTATATAAGTGCTCCCCATCAAACTTTAAAAAACCGTAAGCAAATGTGGTTTTTTGCACAAGGAAGATGGATTCAAGATCGTAGTTTACAGGCAGCTGTTTTAGATGCTTACCGTGGGCTTCTTATGCATGGTGAATATCCTTATGCAGTAGTGTTTGTTCAGTCACCCCCCGATGAAATAGATGTAAATGTTCACCCAACAAAATCTCAAGTCAAATTTAGTGAGGCTTCTCATGCTTTTAGAGCAGTACATCGAGCCGTAAGGGGAGTGTTAGAAGAAGCTCCATGGTTAGAAAAAGTTTTAGCTGTTCACAATAGGGTAAACTCGACAAATAAACCAATAAAAATTAATAAAATACGGACTCAAGATCTCATTACAAATATGAGTTTTGAAGCCAATGAGCTTCAACATACACAATGGCAACAAAAAGAATTTGTTGCTAATGATGAATTTCAAAGTCTTATTTGTGAAAAACCAACGGAAAAACACGAAATTAATGTTACTTTACCAAAGATGACAAAAGGACATTATTGGCAAAGCTTGCAGGTTTTGTCACAGGCAGCACTTACTTACATTATTTGTCAGTCACAAAAGTCATTAGTGATTGTTGATCAACATGCTGCTCATGAAAGAGTAGTTTACGAATCATTAATGGAAGCCTGGCTAAATGGTAAGATTGAAATCCAAAACTTGTTGATTCCGCTGACTATACATCTAGATCCCGAAAAAGTTGAAGCTATTGTATCCTGGCAAAAAGATCTTCATAAAATGGGCTTCGAAGTTGAAGCTATAAGCCCAGAAAATCTGGCTATATCAGCCATTCCGACCATTTTAAAAGAAAAAGCAATCGAAAAAGCTTTTCACTTTTTAGGACAAGAGTTGGTAGAAAAGGGTGGAAGTTTTGCCCTAGAAAAAGCCATGGGAGATTTGGCTGCAACTATGGCTTGCCACTCTGTGATACGTGCAGGACAAGCCATTAGCCATGAGGAAATGAAAGCACTTTTAAAGTCTATGGATGAATATCCACTATCAAGCTTTTGTCCACATGGTCGACCTGTTTTTGTTGAAATTCCATTTACCAAGTTGGAAAAAGATTTTGGTCGAATTGTCTAAACCATTTCCATTGGTATTTATCGTTGGCCCCACAGCCGTGGGAAAATCTGAGTTAGCCTTAAAAGCAGCTCAAAAGTTTTCAGGAGCTATAGTCAACTTTGATAGCTTACAATTTTTCTCAGATTTAAATATTGGAACAGCAAAACCTACAGTGGAAGAACGTTCAGCACTTCCACATTTTTTATTTGATATTTGTAGTGTCGGGGAGAATTACACTGCTGGTGATTTTAGAAAGGCAGCTTTAAAGGTAATAGAAGATCAAGAATATAATTTTCCACTTTTTTTTGTTGGGGGGAGTGGTTTTTATCTTCAAGCTTTAGAGAAGGGCATGTTTGAAGTCTCAGATATTTCACCTGAAATTATAGAGGAAACAAAAAACGAGCAGAATCAAAAGGGACTATCATATTTGTATGAAATGTTAATAAAACAAGACCCTGATTATGCAAAAAAAATTGAAGCTCAAGATAGTTACAGAATATTTAGAGCTATTACTCTTATGAGGCAACTAAATAAATCCATGACTCAAATTAATAAAGAATTTCAACTTCAACAACAAACTAAGAAGCTAAACAAGGTTATTTTTAAAGTAGGTTTAAAAATGGATCGTCAACGACTTAGAAATCGAGTGCAAATTAGAACAGATAAAATGTTAGAGCTGGGTTTGATTGAAGAGGTTGAAGATTTATTAAAAATAGCTCCTGTCAACTGGTCGCCCTTGTCGAGTGTTGGTTATAAGGAAGTGATTTCTTATCTTAAAGGGGAATATAATAGAACTCAAATGAGAGAGTGGATCATCACACACACTATGCAATTGGCTAAGCGACAAATGACGTGGTTTCAACGTGACAAGGAAGTAGAATGGTTTGAATCGACCTCAGAGGCATTAAATTTTCTTGGTAAACACCTAACAAGTGAATCCTAGTGACAAGATTGAAGCTTTATATTATTTTCACATAAATATTTTGGGAGAAACTTATGAAAAGTATGACCGGTTTTGGACACAGTTCTTATCAGTCAAAAAATCTTGAATTAGAAATCAATTTGCGTGCTATTAATGGTCGTTATTTGGAAGTACGTCTTCATCTTCCAAAAGAATATTTATTTCTTGAAAGTAAAATTAAAAAACTTATATCTAAAAAAATATCTAGAGGGACTATAGACCTCTATATACACCGCCGCGCATTTTATCCTGGTCACCAAGAACTTAAAATTGAAGCAAATATGGCAAAAAACTGGATTAAATCCTTAAAGTCCTTGGGAAAAGCTACGAATTTAAAGTATGAGTTGTCGTTATTAGATTTAGCTCAACTTCCAGGTGTTGCAACAACTTTAGAGAGTTATAATGTTCCCGTCTCAGAGCAAAAGATAACTCTAACAACAATTGATAAAGCTGTAGACCACTGTTTAAAAGAAAGAGTTAGAGAAGGGCAATCTTTAAA
>JAGRAE010000051.1 GCA_020435005.1 Bdellovibrionales bacterium | reverse complement strand
GACAGCTTGTTAGTAGTTGTAAAATAGTCAATTAATTTATTTTCAAATCTTAACTTATATAATATCGATTTTACAGGAAAAATTAAAATTTATAGAGTTATTTATACTACAAAGAGGCAATAATGTTTGATCAAGCCAAAACAGATATGAAAAAAATGAATCCAGCTCTTAAAGTTTTTTTTATTTTTTGTGGTCTATTAATCGTGTTGGCTATAATTGTTGGAGTGATTATAAGATTGGAGTATCCAGTGAGAATGGAACCTGGCAAGCTTCCGAGTGCAGGGGAAATTCCCGACTATCCACAAAGAGATAAATAATTGTTTTTTTCATCAAATCTTTATTAGTTTATGAAAAAAACTAAAACAATTTGTGATAATATTTAAATTCAATATTAAAATGATGGAGAATATTTATTAAGAATAAAAATGAAAGTTATTTAATCGTTTTAATTTTAAGTCTTATAGCTTTATTTTCTGCCTTTGCTTTATTTTACTATATAGATGAGAGGTTAGTTCAAAATAAAAGAATTGAGAATATTATTCAACAGCAGAAGCCGCTTAAAGATGAAGAGGAAAGCAAAAACAACAAGATTAAAAATGTAAAAAAGAATAATTCAAAATTAACAAATAATAAATCAGGTGAACAAAAAAAATAAACAGAAACTTTATAGGAGTTAATCTTACAAACCTAACGTCTGACTTGAAGGAAATATTAAGAGTTCCAATTGATTCTGGTATTGTAATTAAAAATGTAACACCCAACTCGACAGCTGATAATTCAGGACTTATGAGCTATGATGTTATTTTTTCTATTAATGGGAATCAAGTATTAACAGTCACAGACTTTCTAAGTATTATGAGTCAAATTAATCCGGGTAATATTGCAACAATTATATATTTTCGTGGACCAGAAAGAAATTCAGTTGCTCTTAGATTGGAAAATTATCAAAATGCACTTACTCAGAATGGTGAAAATATATTATCAGATCTAGATGTTTTATCTAATCAGGAGTTAAAAATTGGATTTAGGCTTGCTGATCTGGATGTTGAAAGAAAGCGTGTTGTAGGATTAGATCCTTATCAAAAAGGAGTTTTGTTAATTGATATTGAACCTTATAGTTTAGCCGAACAATTGGGCTTTTCTTTGGGGGATATAATTATAGAAGTGGATAAGATTCCCGTAAGCCAAAAGCAATATATTATTGAAGCAATTAAAGATGCCCAAGTGAGCAATACAAAGCTACTTTTCCGTGTAAAAAATAAGGATGATGACTATAAGCTCATTGTCTTGAATGGTTCTGTTTTAACTGAATAAAGTAAGATTTGAAGGTATAAAAAAAGCACTTACCCCACTTGTTGGAGAAGAGCCCGGCTCTTTATTTAAATTTTGTGCTTTGGCTAAGAATTTAATTGGAGCGGGTGATTCCGCTTCAATAATTTCAAATAGTTAGCATACATTGGCAGGGAATGGCAGGGTAGGATGCTATTTTTTAAGCGAAATAACATTTGCTGCCTCTTCCTGTGGTACTTTGACTCGTAAGCCGTCCAATTGGTTTCGCATGGCGATACCAGAGGATCTGAAATACTCATCAGTCGTACTTAATTTTGCGTGTCCGACGTTCTCCTTAACAATCCCAAGGGGAACTCCATCAATCAGTGCCAGGGTAATGTGTGTGGCTCTGAGCTGGTGGTGTGTGACCTCCTTAATGCCGATCTCTCGACAGAAACTTTTAAGGACTCTAGCCTGTTGGCCGCTTCTCCAGCGGTGGCAATCAAGCTCAATTACGAAGTCCGTTTTAGCGCGAAGTTTCATCTCTTTAAGGGTGGGTAGGAGCTGAGCGGGTATTGCCACAACTCTTTCCTCTCGATCCTTTAATAAGTCTACTAAGCCCTCTCGTGGAATCAATTGGCGACGTAAATAGATCAAACCCTGTTTGAAATCTACATCCATCCACTTAAGTCCAGCAAGCTCGCTTCGTCTTAGGCCAAGCGTGATAGTCAGTAACCACGTCTCGTAATAAGGATGCTCTCTTCGTTTAGCTTCAGAAAGCAGCTTATCGACTTCTTCATGAGTTAAGGCCTCTTTACGCTTTTTGTGAACTCGGCGCATTTTCATACCAGCAAATGGGTTGGCCTTTAAGGCTCCAAGTTCAACGGCAAAAGTAAAGGTGCATTTAACTTCTTTTAGAAGATGGTTTGTGTGTGAACGGGTGGCGCCATGTTTTTCCATGTCATCTAACTCGTCACTGACAAACTGAGGTGTGATTAAATCAATATGACTATCAGACCACTTTAAAAGATGTTTTATTCGACTGTGCTTTGTTCTCACAAGTTGCGGGCTAAATCCGTGCGGATTATCTGGTGATCTGATTTTAGAAGAAATACTGATTAAGTATTTATCTATCAGCTCACCCCACATCTTAATGTTACCAGCATCAGGTCGCTCTTCGCGACACGCACTCCAAAGCTCACGATACAATCGCTCAGCTTTGGGTTTTGACGGAATACCTCGTCGTTTCTTTTGAACTCGTTTTCCGGTGTATTTGTTGATGCCCTCAGCCACCACCATGTAAAAAATTTTACTGTCACCAGATCCGACATTCTTCTTGTATTGGATTATTCCCATACTCGACCTCCTTGAATTAAGTGATCGAGTTCAGACTTTTTGAAGCGCAAACTTTTTCCCAAAAGCTTATACGCATTCACTCGGCCTTGATAAACCCATTTCCTCATCTGTCCTGGTGAGGTTCTTAGGTATTCCGCTGCCTCTTTTGTTGTTAACCATATGAAATTGTCAAAGAGCAAATTCTTATTCAAGTTTATATCATCCAAATTACTATTATCAATCAAATCTTTTTTCTTACATGTATCATTATATCTCATTCCAAATCCTCAATATTAAAATACACCCGCCGCCTTGCCCCGTCTCCGTGACCACTTCCTACGGTGGACGTTAGGACAACATCTATAGATGTAGGTAGGGAGTGGTCACGGAGCTTGAGGGGTAATAGAAAAGGCGGGTGTGGTTTAATAAATGACTGAATTTACAATAAATTTCAGTCTCTTCTATTTCTTTATATCTAAGTGTGATCGGGGGACGATAAACCCCCAATCTAAGCAGATAAAATTTTTTAAGCAGATGTTTTCATGTTTTGTAAAAAACTGATCCATTTCTCTAGAGAAACTGTTTTTCGATTTAAGTCGTATAAATTATCATTAGGTGAAATCTGTATGTTTTTGTTCTCAGCAAACATCAAAAAGTAGTTGATGTAGTGTTTAACTCTTACAGCTCTTGGGGAAACCTTATTGATAAAACTGTCTAGTAAAGCTTCTTTTATGCGATTCTCATCACAAATATATACAACACCGTCAACTCTCGACTGAGAAGCATACTTTTTTAATTTAGCATTAAGCCTTCTATTGTCCTTTCTGGATTTCTCAATTTCAAAGGCAATAGAAGTTATATTTTTTTTATTGGAGTTGTAAAAAATAAGCAAAATATCTGGTTTTACATCTCTGTCATTTTCTTCAGATAGCATAATCTTTTTTGCAATATCACTGCGTTCAAACTCAAAGTCTCTAACAAGTACGGCATCTGGATACTGTTTTTTTAAATTGTGTGCTACTACTGCACAATTATCATTGTGTAGTATTTCTCTATATCTAAAGTAGGGTTGCTGTAAGCTTTCAGGATGAACACCAATTATTTTAGATGTATTTTCTCTAGCTCTTAAATCTTGTTGCAATTGATATATAGAGCATCCTCTGGCAATAATTCTTTCAGATCTAACATTAACTAAACCACGATTTTTAAGTCTTAAAAGTGCTTCATAAATCTTTTTATTCCGCATGGGTGGTTCAACCATTAATGAGATAGCTTTAGCTGTTAAAGGGCCATGGTCCTTTAACAGCGTTAAGATTTCTTTGGCTCTATATCCTCTTGGTGGTGGATTCTTCATATGGAGACAACCTCATTCACAGACTTTGATTTTTTCTTTACAGTAGATTTTAGTTCTGAGAGTGTTTTTAAAACTGTATCTAGATCAAGATCACCTTTACTTGCTAAGGCACGAAGTGATTTTCTTAAGTCTGTATGTTTGAGCTGAAGAGTCTTTATATCCACCTTTGAGCAAAGAATCATTTCATTGATTAAGTCTGAGTAATTAATGTGGCCACCATCAAAGTCAGAATTAGCTTCTTTGGATAAATCATCAACAGCCATCCAGGCTTCGTTTGATAATATAATTTGTAATCGCTTTTTCACTACCGTCCTCCTTTTCTCTTTGTTTTAGGGAAAATAAAAGGGCTAGGTGGCAAGTCGCCAAAGTGTATGTTTTGGGTATCGTAGTATTCATTAGACCGTTCTTTTTCGACTTCCTTGTGATTGATATAAGATGTTAAAGCTCCTAGAGCTAAACCTATTAGCGCCCCATTAGTCACATCTTGTGACGACGGGTTTTGCCCTGCTGAATTAAATCCAGCATGAACGGCGGCTGCACCGGTGATGGCTCCCATTGTTGAGCCAAGTTTTACTGAGTCGTTGAGTGTGGAACAAGCGGTTGTTGAAAGTAGGGTAGTGGAGATTATTATATGGCGTAACTTACGCATATAGACCTCCTTATTGCATTATTAAAAATAAGTTATTTAGCTTAAGAAAAAAGTAACAAATTGTATTACAGTTACGGTTCAATTATATGACGTGCATCCGAAATTTTTAAATACATAGCTTTTGGAAACTCGGAATTTGATTCAATTTGCTTTAACTTAACAAAGCCAAAGTTTGCATAAAAATTTTCAGCTTTATTGTTTTTTGCATCTACTGTAACTGCCCAGGCTGCTGATGACTTAGAGCTTTCAACCGCCGTCTCTAAAGCGCTGTGCATTGTTCGAATACCTAACTTTTGTCCAATAATATCTTTATGACGAGCTAATCTACCGATATGAATAGTTCCTAATGTACTATATTTTAAATTTCTTCTGGCTTTTGCATTAGGCAAATTATCTTTTCTACTAATTGATCCATTGCTTAGAACAAAAAAAGCACAGACATCTAAATTGTCATTTATTAGTAAGTATAAAGTTGAAAAATCATTGTTGTGATCATTAATTGCATGCTTATGAAGGTACTCATTTAGGATTGGTTCTTCGCATTCAAAATTATCAAATTTAATTTTTCCATCATACCTAATTGTCTGCCAACTCACTGAATTATGCCTTGCTCTTCATTTTTAAAAAAGTCTCACGAGCCCTTTTAACTGCTTCAGAGGGCTCCTTGTCATTATCTAATTCCTCAATTAATTTATCAAAGTCTTCATTACTCAAAATATAATGACCATTAGTGTTTGTACGACTAATAAAACTTTCAACCAGTAAACTAACCATTCTTGTAAAGTATTGAGAGTCAGGTTCATCCTTTATCATATCTAAAATAGATTTTTGTTCTTTATCTTTTAAGTCCAATGGAGCTACCAAAAGCTGTCTAATAAGCTGCTTTGGTAAGGAGTTAGCTAAAGCAGTTTTTACAACTTCGTTTAGCCTTATTAGTCGCAGTAATTTACCACTCTGTGATACAGGCTTATCAGGTGATTTCCAGTTTCTTAAGGTCTTCTCATTAACATCTAGGTAGGACACTAGATCACGCTCTTTGATGTTTGCATTCTCCTCTAAAAGACTGAAGATTTGAGAAGCTTCAACAGCAGATGTATCAGGGTTTATTTTTTTTGCTCCCAACAGATCTCTCCTTATTAAGGTTTGTTTTTCCATATCTTTCTCCTATCTTATCGTCATTTTACGGAAAAACTATAGCATTTTTTCCGTATTTAGACTAATGTTTTGCCAGAAATGGGCCAAAAATCATCTTCTCTAGTATTAATAGGTTCGATTTGAGCAATGTAACTTGTCTAAAATAGGCACATTTTACAAAAAGTGGCTAATTATGGTGACATAGGAGACCATTGGAGACGTGGAAAACTAACCTTAAACACACTAGAGGCTCCAGTTTCTGTATCTTCACCATGAGCAATTAGTACAGCTCCCACCCCAGTAGGCAAGGTCTTTAACAAGTCAGGCGAGGCCCTGAACTGGTGGGCCTCCCTTTGGGAACCTTCACCCACCACCTCAGCCAAATCTATCTCTTCAGTGTTGGTGATGCGTTGAGTGACTTTTTGATAGAGTTCAGTACCAAAAGACCTAGCAAAAAAATCAGCCGAATCAGGGTCATTAATTCTTAACACAATCTTAGTGGCAGAGTTGTCGGTGATTCGATTTAAAAATCCTTTTGAGACTTCTGCTAAATCGCCAATACTCTGATGTGAAAAATGTAAGGCCATTCCTGCTGAGCGAGCTTTGGATATAAGATCTGCGAATTCAGGACAAGCAAAACTCGCAAACTCATCTAAATAGGTTGGGATGAGTTTGGCTTCATTTGCTTTATTTTCTCTGTGGGCAGTTCCGGCTAAATAATTTAATTGGTTTATAATCAGGCGTCCCAATATAGTAACAAGCTGGGGTGACATCAAACTTTGTAATCTGAAATATAAAACGGCTCCTTCTTTTGCTTGAGAAAAATCCATATCAGAGTTGCCATTAGGTGAAAGTGAGCTTTCTAAGTGTCCAATACAAAGAGATCTAATTTGATCTCTCAAACCTGATAGCTCGGAAAAATCTTTTTCCGCCATTTTTTTTGGGTATTTTTCGCTTGTAATGCTTGCTGCAAAGGTTTCGGGATCATCCAAATAATTATTTAGGTCGGTTAACTTGGGATTTTCTCCATTAAGCTTATGGTGTCGTTCAAAGAGTCTTTGCAGAGTAGATAGGGCTTTGGATTTATAATATTCTTCACTCCAAACAAGTGATGAAAATAACCGTTGCGCAGCTTCTAATGGACTTCCTACTTCCAAGGGGTTGTAAGTAAGACTCTGACCTGAACCTAAATCAAAAACTTTTAATCTATCAAGGGGCACCCATGAATTTAAAAAATCAATAAATGAATTGTCGCCTTTTGCATCTAGAATGATGCTGCCTAACCCACGTTTTACATCTTGCTTTAAAAAATTAAGTATCACGCTTTCGGTCTTTCCAGAACCAGTTGCACCAAGAATATGGACATGACGAGATCTAATATGATCTGGCAAATATATTTTAGCGTTTAAATATTTATCTTCGCCCATATATACAGAATCTTTAGATTGAAGTAGCAAGGATTTGGGGAGCTGCTTTAGTTTCTGCAAAGTCTTTTTCTTTTCCCTTCCGGGTTTTGAATGATTCTCCCAAAAGTAAACTAAACCTATAATAGTTGAAACAGATATAAAAATAATAAGTACGATGCCAGCAGGTAAACTAAGACTCATATATAGGTTATATAGAATCACTCCAATAACAATTGCACCAATTAAAATCAAAGTTGAATTTTCATTACTCATTAATTGGCCCTCGGAAAGTAGTCAGTGAGTTCCACCAGAAACTCAGTTCCATGTGGTAAGACTAAAACTTGGGACTTATTATATTCCAAATCGGCTTGAGCTTTTCCTTCTTTACTTAGTCCCCCAGCAAGTGCCTGGAGCAAAAGGTTTTTAAGGGTAGAATTATCGCCACCACCACTGCTTGAGGAAAGTGAGCTAGCGCCACTAAATGCAGCCCTTGCAAAAAAACCTTCTTTTTTTGTAGCATCGACTCCAAGAGTACCACTTAAACTAAGGGCTCTTGCTGTTACTTTCATGGCTATGTCAGATCGATTTGGCAGCTTTAAATTGTCAAAAGTTATATTTATTCGACTATAAGTAGAATCTGGCGAAGCCGTACCTAGTAAAGTTCCGCCTCTTAATTTGTAGCCAAGTCCATTATCTATGATTTGTGCATGCACTGGAGCGCTAGAATAAGTCTCAACCTGGTTGAGTAAGCGAACTTTTACAACTGTACCAGGTGCTTTTTTGGCTATATGAAGGCCATTATTTTTACCTTTAGCTGAAGGAGAGAAATCTATAATCTGTGAAGTACTTTGTGCCTGCTGATTATATGTGGATCTTTCCTTTTTTACTCTTTTTGTTGTATTTGTGTTTAAGCTAGCATTTTCACAGGATTTGAATAGGACTATAGAAAAGATAGGTAAAAAAACAAAAACCCCGGCATCTTTGGCAAATAATGGGAATTGAAATCTAGGTTTTGCCCCTGGGTAATCCTCTCCAGACCATCGACTTTGTAATTTTAATTTAATTTTATTAAATGGTGAATTTGGATTCTTCATCTTGGCCTCACTGGCATTTTAAGATTTACGGCATCTTTATGTCCAACTAGTGGGATAATAAGTGATACTCCCTTTAGATTTCTGGGAACATTGGGCTTAGCAAATACAAATCTGGCTTTAACTTGTGAATCCTTTTGAACGGTTTTGCGTTCAGCCCATGTGTCTATAGGGTTAAGGACTCTTTTGTTATGAGATAGTCGTACAAGTTCCCATTTGGGTGAAATCGGTTCTCTTGAATCAGCTGATATAATGATTTCAAGAAGCAAATAGTCTTTTTTATTGTCAAAACGAGAAGACAGTAGTCGAGTGCTTCGTTTGTATCTAGTTTTCTTGTGAACGATCTTTTTTAGTGGTGGTTTTATTGATTCGAACTTTTTGTAGTAGGTGGGCTCTGCATTTTCGGAGGCAGTTAAAATAAAAAGTCTAGGTTTAATCTTCTTGAAGTATACAAACATATTGCTGGAGGCATAAGCATCTAGGGCTCGAATGACTAAAGAGTTTTTTAACTTTTCTACCTGAAAAAATGAGGAATCGCCTAAAACTACTTTTGTGGGTATGTCTTCAAACTCCAAAATAGAGCTATAACCTTGCTTTAGAAATACAGGAAAGGGAGCGGGTGGGACTTCAGTTGCAAAGCTTGAAAGTGGTAACAGTAAAAGAATTACTAATTTTATCATTTTCTATAACTCCTTTGTGTTACGTTTTTTGAAATATTAATGGCTCGTTTTGTACTTGCTGCTCTACTCGCGTATTTCTTAGCTCGACTAGCAGCTGCTATTGCCATTCCCTTGGGGTTTGTCATAGCGACGGTCCTAAGAACTCCTTGTCTTAAGGTATTGCCTATACTTAGGTTCACTCCCTCACAAAGCTGAGAAACTATAAACGGTGAAAATAAGAGGGCTACGGCAATAATTAGGTTTAGTGTGATTATAGTAATCAGCCCTCCTTCAACGGCGTAAGCAGAAGCAAAGGGGAGTGCCTTTAGGAATGCTGATAGGATAGACCAAATAATTGGCCACGCAGAAATTTGGATCATATTTTTAAATAGTCCTTTTGTTATTCCTATTGTCGAATCAAAAAGCATCGCTAATATCATAAATGGCCCAAGTACAACTAAAAGCAGCCAGTAGAAGTGTTGAAAAGCCAATAGAAAGAATCTTGCGACGACTAAAATTAAAAAACTAATTAATACTAAGGCTCCGATTATTAGATCACTGCCTAAGTTTAATAATCCTTGAAGATCAAAAGTATAAGCATCCGCACGTTTTGAGGCTGCATCCAGTACCATATCTATGCCCGTCATGTCGTCTATGGACTTTGCGATTTCTACACCTATGACTTGGGAAAATTCAGCAATCATGGGAAAAGTTACTAATAGCAGAGCTACTAGGACCAATCGTTTCAATCTAACGATAATAGCTCCTGAAAGGCCGAGGTCTGTCGAGTAACTTAAGGCAATAGACAATAAAAACAACGGGAGTAACATTTGCCAACTCAATGAACTTGTATGAGTGTAAAGAGCTTTTGCTACAGGAAGAAGCTTTTCATATTCTTCAACAGCCGGGAGATTGTAACTCATTACCTTACCCCCATTGAAGTCACTTGGTCTGAGAACCTACGATTTCTGCTCTTTAAATTTATTGATAAAGAAGAGTAGGATCGACCCCTATTTGCGATAGTTCTTGATTCCCTCTCGTTTGCATCTGCCAATATTTGTGTAAGGAGGCTTGTGATATGGCTTTGTAAGACCTGTGATTGGGCTTCCATTGAAATTAAAGTGCCTACACCTGAAGCGGTTAATTTTTGAGCGACTCCAGGGGATGCGTATTCACTTCGACTTTCGAGTTCTTTTCCTGATCTAAATGTAGTCTTAGCTTCATGACTTATTCGCGAAATCATATTCATGGCACGAGAAAGCTCTGCTTCAATAGAGTCAGACTTCTGTGAGCGATATTCTTTTGGTAATGTATAGTAAATGGTATGCAAGCGTCTTAAAGCTTCTTGAGGATTTTTCCATTGCTCCCAACTACTTGGTTGAACAAGGTCAGAAATTGTTTTTATTCTGTTAAGCCTTCGGTTAATTCCTCGCAGCTCATCTTCAAGTTGACGTGATTGCCTGCGAAGTTCAAGCATTGTATTTAATGTATTTGTGACGATTTCGGCTAATAGGGGTAAGTCACCACCCCAAAAATCGGCTTTTGCTTGATAGGGGAGTCCAAGAAAAGTGATTATAATTATTAATCTTTTCATATGGTTTCCTCTTTTGGTTTGTTAGAAATATTTTCTGTATTCGCTAATTCATAGAATTTTTTAGTGGGGTAAAGTCTGAATACCTGACTCATATTTGGTGAAAGAGCAAAAAACTCTGAATAGTGTGGTTTTTTTGATGTAACAGACAAAGCTCTTTCGATATCAGATTCTGGAAGATCAAAAGTCTCCCTTAAATATTCAGCAGAAGCTCCGTTTTGTAAGAATATTTTTGTGAAACTGTTAGTGAAAAGCATTTTAGCAAAGGCTTCGTCACCGTAGTCAGATAAGTTTTGCGTTATAGATACAATTCCAGCCTTGTATTTTCTAAGAGTTCTATACATTTCCTCTAAAAAAGTTTTACTTTGTGCAAAGAATCTCCAGACTTCATCAAACACAATCAAAGTTCGAGTGTATCTGCCATTGACTAAATCTTTCCACAGAAGCTCAGTAAGCAAAAGGATTGTGGTTTTTTGTAAGATAGGATCGGAGTCGAGTTCTTTAAAATCAAAGGCTGTGGCATTGCCCGTTATCAGATCAATAAGATCTTTTCTATCTTTGACTTTATCGAATTTGACATGTGGCTTGAGCCAATGCCCAATATCCTGATAAAAGCGTTCGCTACGTGTATTAGCATTTTTTATAAGAGCAGTTATGGATAAAGGAGTTCCTTCAATTTCTTTTAGTAAGTCGTCAAGAGCCACACGATGGGAATGGGTAATATGAGAACCTGACCCACATAAGGTTTCTAAGAATGTTCTAAAAAATCCGGCTCCGGTAACAGGGTACATGTTTAAAAATGTAGATATTAATGAAATAGCCTCATTGGTTGATAAAGAGATACTTCTTCCACCGCTGGATTCTATAAGGCGGCTATATGAACCTCCAATATCGAAAATGCATATCCTACTTTTGGAATCATCTTCTAGATTTGAAGATAAAATAGCATTCATTAAAAAGCTTTTTCCAGATCCCGATGCTCCACATATAAATGAATTAAAATTGAGATTCTCTTTTGAAAATAAGTTTAAGTAGGATTGCTCGTTGGTTCTTGATCTAAGTTCTAATTTAGAGGAATCATTAACTCGGCTATAATCATGAAACAAGGGGAGTAAATGAGAAAAATTCTCTGTTAGAATAGGTAGCTTTCGAATCCCCAATGTTTTATTGCCGGGAATATGGCTTTTTATGATTGGAAGTGCCCCTAGTCCTTCTAAAAATAGTCCAGCATTGCCTATTCCAGAGATTACACGTTCAAGTTCTCTAGCTGTTTTCATAGTTTCTTCTTCTGAGCCCAAAAGCAATATTCCCAAAGAAATTTCTAGTAAGGACTCTTTGTTAATCAATATTCGCTCTAAGGTTTCTTCTGATGAATGTAGTACTGAATTGGATTCTATGTTTTTCACTTCTAAAGATGAACTTATCGATAGGGCGTGGCTAACCCGTCTTTTTGTTTCTAGCTTTTTTTTAATTTTTGATCTATCAGGGACGTTTACTTTTATAGAAACCAAAAACTCAGCAGGGTATTCAAAAACAGGTTGTAAGCAACCCATCCAGGTTAGTTGTGGCAATTCAGTCAAAGACAAAGCCCTAACAACTTTGTTATTGACCTTAATAAACTCACTTTCCCATGAGATATCAGGAAGTTTGTTAGCAAGTACACTAGATCCAAATATATTCTTTAATATTTTTTTAAAGGCTATATTGGATATCGGTTGAGGATCTAGTTTTAATTCAGTTAACAAAGATTGGATATGAGAGTAGCTTTCAGGCTTTTGTACCTTTTCAAAAAAGTATAATTTTGTTTTAAATCCACTGACCTCTTTTGTTCTTAATTCTTCTCTAGAGAGAATAATTTGACCATCAAACAAATTTGGCAACTTTGTGAGAAGATCTGAAATCTTAGAGAAGAAATTTTCAGAAATTGGTCCTGAAAATGATTCTTCAAGCATACCACTAGATAGCGGTTCCATTTCAAATCCTTTAGAAAGAGTACCGTCAGCGTGTTGAATTAAACCGTCATTAAGCCATTGAGATCCTAAAACAAGCTTTGATAAACTATACTTTCGCATCATTTCTCCTAGGTTTTTCTGAAATTGAGTGGCCAAAAAAGATGTGGGGTTCAAATATATAGCGACCTAACAGTTCGAGATGGCCATTTTTCTGGCCATGTGAAACAACTCTTAGGGTTAGCAAGGTGATAATTCCCAAGGCCCATGAAAATATAAGTGGGCCTTTTAAGATATTGAGAAAGATATTGGAACCAGCCAATACCCCAAAAGCAACAACGATATGGCTGACTTCAAATCCCCAGAGTTGTGACTTATTCATGTTACTTGTAGGACAATTCTTCATCGAATCACCCGTTGAATTAAGTCTACAATACTTTGAGCACCAAATAATATTACAGATCCTATAAGAGCATAGGTTAAGTGCTGTTTAGCATTAGGGTTGCCAGTAAAGAAACTAAATGCGGCAAAGGCAAGACCTAGAACGGCAAAGATCGGTAAAATTGAACCTAACAAAACAGATTTTAAACCCATAAGTGACGACTCAACAGATGCTTGTGCTATAATTGGGGTCAAAATAAAAACTAGGTTCAAAAATAAATAGTTAAATTTCCTCATCAATATCTCCTTGTTAAAATGGCACTTCTTGATTTTTTGTTGTGTTGTCCTGATTGCGCTCTTTCATCTGAACGACATATCTTTGGTTTGGATGCATAAATAGTTCGAAACTGATAGACTCTCCTGAACGAGAAGGCCAAGCACGACCTATTCGATTCCATGCTGTTTTCTTTTCAAGATTTCCATTAATTGTGGTTTCATATTCTTTAGCAACGATGACATCAAAAAACTTTTGACTCATAAAATTCACTCCTTATTAGTTCGTTATAAAAAAATTCTTCTACATATGGAGGGGCTTGATATTCGCCTACGCTCCAGAGATAAAAATCAAAACAATCAGGTGTCACAAAACTCCTCCAGTGCCAGTCATTACAGAGTGGGCACTGAAGTTAAGTGGATCTCGAAAGTGTTGTAGTTTAGATTTTTGTGATGATTTAAATTCTAACTCACGCCATTTGGAAAGACGGTAGTCCTCTTCTGGTGAGTAATTACAGTTATAGCAGTGCGAATGTGTAGATAGATGTTCGAAACTAATGCAGCCGCACCTTGGACATTGATTCGTATACATAGAATCCCCTTTGTTAAGGCGAGATTAATTTCTCGCGCTTGTACTATTATTAATTGCAAGAAAAGGGGTTGTTTGTGCCAATAGACTAGATCAATGGAGATACTTAAATTTACTGGAATTATCTGAAACAGGTCTAAGTATTGAAATTATACAACTGAGTTTTAGTTTAAAAGTTTAGACTAAACAACTGTACTTAATAGTGCTTAAATTTAATCTGAGTATTATATTTCGCATATCAAGCCAGTTAATTTTGGAGAGAAAATGGATTTTTTAAGTCATATGAAACAACTAGGTCAAATTTTATCTATTAATTCTGAGATAGCCTCAAATTACAATAACCCTTCTGGTATTGGCGATCACAGAGAGCTTAGTTTAACGGATATTATCCGTGATAAGCTACCCAGTACGCTCATGGTTTCAAAAGGTGAGATTATAGATTCAAACGGCAAGAGAACTCCTGAATTTGACATAGTGGTACATTACCCTTCAAAAGCACCAAACTTTTTAAATCTTGCTGGGAGAAAAGTTATCCCATGTGAAGATGTGTTGTGCGTTGGTGAGATAAAATCACAATATAATGAAGATCGACTTAAAACTTGTATTGAAAGTGTGAAGAAACTGAATGAATTAAGGAGGTATTACAGAGGAACATATCTGCTTAGTAAGCTAAATTCTTTAGCTGTGGAAAAATATAAAAATACACCGGTTCCGATAGAAGATGGAAACAGCGGGGCACCAGCTATTGCCGCTTTCTTTTTTTCATATAAGGGTTCATCCGATGACACTATTATTGGTCACTTGGAAGATTTAAAAGATATCCCTAAAAATTTTCTCGGTACTTTTATTCTTAATCAATCTCAAATTATTAAGAAGGCAGCAAAGTGGACTGCTTCTCCAGCAAACCAAAAAGACTATGTTCTTTTTTGGTTATTTTTCTCTATATATGGGATGTACAGTGAGATTACTAAAGAAGGTTTACAAGAGATGATTGAGGTTGATGTCGACAGGTATATTACAAATTTTGTAAATTCTCATATTCCAAATTAACACACAGCCAATTAGTCTAAAAATTTGGACTAATAAATCCAAAAAATAAGAATAAAAAATAAAACTTGCGACTTATATGCCTATAATGTAAGCATTTGGACATAGATAAGGGGTGTCCAGATGAAATCTGACTTTAAAATTTTATTAGTAGAAGACATGGAATCCTTTCGGGGAGCCGTTGTTCAGATGCTGGGGGTTTATAACGACGTCGACGAAGCCGCCTCTGTGGAGGAGGCCCGTAAGAAACTACAAACAGGTGCCTATGATGTTGTTCTATTGGATAAGGGTTTACCTGATGGAGATGGTAAAAGCCTAATCTCAGAGGTTAAATCTTTTTGTCCTAATACAGTTATTATTGTTCTTACTTCGGATTCAGATTTTACATCAGTTAAACATTGTATTGCTCTGGGTGCTGATGACTATGTAATTAAATCTGACAACATAATTCCAGATCTTCTTGTCCGAATACCGGTCGTAGTTTCAAAAGCAGCTTCTCAAAGACGACTTAAAAATTTAGATCAACAGGTCAAAGAAGCTTTTAAATACGAAATTGTTGGTAAAAGTCCTCAAACCATGGATCTGCGTGAAGAGATTTTAAGTCTTAAAGGTTCTTCAGCTAACGTTTTTATTTCTGGTGAAAGTGGAACGGGTAAAGAGCTGATAGCTCGACGTATTAATGCCATCGAGGATGATATGCGTAGACCTTTTGTTGCCATTAACTGTGGAGCTATTCCTGAAAATTTAATTGAAAGTGAACTCTTTGGTCATAAGAAAGGCTCTTTTACAGGTGCTACCCAAGACAAACCTGGGAGATTTGAATTAGCCCATGGTGGGGATATCTTCTTAGATGAAATCGGCGAAATGCCTCTATCTGCACAAGTAAGGTTGCTACGCGTACTACAAGAGTACGAAGTCACAAGAGTGGGTGATACAAGGCCCATAAAAGTAGACTGTAGAGTTATTGCTGCCACAAATAAAAATATTGAAGAAATGGTTGCGAACGGAACTTTTAGAGAAGATCTGTATCACAGACTTAATGTAGTTCGAATGCAAACAGCTCCACTACGTGAACGTATGACTGATATTGATGACTTAGCAAAACTCTTTGTGCTTCAAGTGGGTGGGCCAAATTTTAAAATTACCGATACAGCTCTAAAAGCATTAAAAGCCTATGACTGGCCAGGAAATGTGCGTGAACTCAGAAATGCTATCGAAAGAGCTATAATCTCTGTAAGAAGAGGAAAAGCTACAGATATAAGCTATGATGACATTTCTGTTCAAGCATCGGTGGATACAATCAGTTACCGAATGAGAAAAATTGAAGCAAGTCTTCCATCTGATATCAATGCGCTTACCCCTGAAAACTATGACAAATTCTTTGAACTAATCGGTAGAGAATATTTTAAGTCAGCACTAGAGGCTGTAAATGGAGATGCTTCAGAATTAGCTCAATTAATTGGAGTTAGTAGAAGCACAGTTTTTAATAAGCTTAAATCATTGGGTTTAAGTATTAGAGAATTAAATAGAAAGAAAAAAATTGCGAGAACATCTAAGTGGAATACATCAAATCAAAAGACGATGGAAGGCTACTTATGAAATTATTAATATACATATCAATAATTTGTAATTTAACAATGGCTGCAAGTCAGTCATATGGAGGAGAGGGTATGGCATCTGCTGAAGATATAATTAAGGCAATGGATTTAAAGCCGCTGCCAGAAGAAGGTGGGTATTACCGAGAAACCTACCGCAGTGATTACGGCACGAATCCCGCAAGATTATTTGGGATAAATGCTGATTCTGACAGAAATGTCAGTACTGCAATTTATTACCTTATTTCAAAAGGTAGCTTTTCTGCGATTCACAGAATTAAAAGTGATGAGATTTTTCACTTTTATGCTGGTGATCCCATTGAAATGTTACAAATTGATGAACAGGGTAATAAAAAAATAATTATAATGGGGAACGACGTATTAAATGGTCAAGAACCACAAATTGTAGTTCCTCGTAATCATTGGCAAGCACTTCGATTAGTTGAAGGCGGTAGTTGGGCGTTGATGGGTACTACAGTTGCGCCAGGTTTTGAATTTGAAGATTTCGAAGTGGGTATGCGTGAACAAATGCTAGAACTTTTCCCACAACACAGAGAAGACATCATTAGATTTACAAGGGAGAGTCATGAAAAGGCTCACTAATGACATTTTCGAAAAAAATATTTATATCCGTTTTTGTTTCTACATTACTTATAGGTAGTGGCCTTATATTATTTGGCCATTACTATGTGGAAAATCTTTTAACCGAAAGATTTACTTCACGCTATCAAGTATTAACAAACATACTAGCAGATACATTAAAGCGCTTAGATTCTAATACAGAAGCTCTTATGAAAAATGCCGCTATGGTTGTATCTGCTAAGGAACAACAATCTGGCGACTTATCTAATAACCAGCTCAGAAAACTAAGAGACGAGCTAGGCGTGACTCATCTTTTTATGACGGACAGCAAAGGTAATTTTATTAGGTCCACCAATGAAGATCCAAAACTAATTCCAAATATATTTTCATTTTGTGATAATTACCCAAAATTGATTTCAGGGGAGATAGACGTTGAAGCGACACCCATAATAAAACCTGATCCTGAGCCAAAGCCATTTAAGTTTTTATCCATTCCTAATCACAATAGAACAAAGATCATTGAGGTGGGGGTAAGAGTTGATTTTATAGCAAAAACTCTCGTCGAAGCTATGAAGACGGATGCAAATATTCTTTCTCTTTCTTTATTTGCGCCTGATGGAACTCCCTTTGGTAGATTTGCAGCTAAAGATACATCCTTCAAAGATGGGAAAGAAAACCTACCCGAAAAAGACAAAGAAGTTTTTGAATCAAAAAATGATTTTAAAATTTACTCAAAAGTAGGGTCAAGTCACACACAATGCTGTCAATGTGATAAGGCTGGAACATCTAAAGAGGGGCAATATTACTATGTCATTAAGTCCGATGTCTCAAAAGCTGAGTTAAAAGCCGTTCAAGCGACGGCAAAGAATATCTTTTTGCTCATTGGTTTATGCAACATAATACTTGCATATTTATTGGGTAAATTATTGTCCAGAAAATTGGTTCGCAATATTGAGTATGCTACTAAAAAGGTAGAAGAAATCAAAAGACATGAATCGCTTTCTGGTAGAATTAACCTGAAAGGGACTGACGAAGTCGCTTACCTAACTAAAGAATTCGATAACTTACTTGAGACCTTGGAAAAATCACAACAAAAAATATTAGAAGCTGAAAAAGTAGAAGCAAAAGTGCAACTGGCTAGAGAAGTTGGCCACAATATTAGATCTCCTATTATTGCCATTGAAATGATGTTACCAACAATGTTTGGCATGTCGGAAAGAGCAAAGTCAGTCCTTAAAAATGCTGTAAAAGAAATTAAGTCACTGTCTGAAAAGCTATCTGATAAAAATAAAGACATTGCTTTACAAATGAAAAGTAAAAAAACTGAGACTGATTTGGTTTTACTGCCAGTTTTGGTTGATGAGATTGTTCAGCAGAAAAAGTTAGAATATTCCACAACAAAAAATGTAAGAATCAGGCTTAGAAATGAATGCATGATTAGTGATGGGTTTGTGAAAATAAACCCAATGGAACTAAGATCGGTATTGTCTAACCTTATTAATAATTCTATTGAATCTTATGGGAAAGAGGGTGGACCCGTTGAACTAACTGTTGGTAATGAACTTAATAACTGCTTTATTCAAATAAAAGATCAAGGTTCTGGAATTCCATCAGGGTATTTAAATAGATTGGGCAGAGAAAGAATCTCATTTAAGGGAGAGCAGGGTAGAGGAACAGGTCTTACTCATGCATTTAAGTTTATTGAGTCGAGTAGCGGAAAAATTAGTATTGAATCTAAAGTAGGTAAAGGCACAAATATCCAAGTGTCACTGCCAAGATTTATAGAAGATAGAAAAGTGTCTGATGAAAAGGAGACTGTACAAATTGTTAACTATGTGGAGTAAAATTGATTACTCCTAAGGTTTTCAAATATATTTCGAAGACTATGAACATTTTGATATTGGATGATTTGAAAATCCTTCGATCTCTCTTAGTTTGTCTCTAAGTAAATTAACACCACCTGGTTTTTGTAAAAGTGAATAAAAAAGTTGGCGATGCTCATCGTCTTTAACTTGGGAGATGTCTCCAGACAACAAAATAAAGGGAGGACAGGAGTCAAACTCATCTCTGAGTTTCAATCTCAATTCTAAGCCGGTCATCTCGGGCATATTGAAGTCGCAAATAATAGCATCAAATGAGTTTTTGTTTTTAAGTAACTCAAAAGCCCTTTTGCCGTTATTTGCAGTTTCACAATGATAACCCAATCCAACAATCAAATCTTTGAGGCTACTGAGCATAAATGGTTCGTCGTCTATAATTAAAATCTTCATCCTTGAATCCTTTAAAAAAATTATTGTGAATGTTCTTTGATGTAGTCCTTTAGGAATACAATTTTTTCTCTAGGTTTTTGCCT
>JAGRAE010000050.1 GCA_020435005.1 Bdellovibrionales bacterium | reverse complement strand
CAATCCTTAAACTAGGTGCAGTCACAGTTCCTTGGAAAGATGCCGGTGGATGCATGATGACGCGGCGTTTTGCAAATATATTGCCCTTAACGTTGCCGCTTATAACAACTGTATCGGCTTCAATTTGTGCCTCAACCTTTGCGCCTGGATTAATAATTAGGGTGTCATTTGTAAAAATCTCGCCCTCAAAGGTGCCACCAATCCTAACTGTTCCTTCAAAAGTGAGTCGCCCATCAAATGATGCGCCTCTATCTAAGAGAGCAGTTACCTGACCTTCTTCTATGCTTTGTTGATCATCAAAAGCTGTGGGACTTGTTTGTGTACTTACTTCTTCCATACTTCTCGAAACTTATCTACGATTTGGTTTAGCTCATCATCACTATAAAAAGATATAGAGATTTTACCTTTGCCTTGATTATAATCAATAGAAACTTTAGTGCCTAGGGCTCTTTGCATTTCCACCTTTAAATTGTCAACAGATTTATCTTTTAGCAGCTCTTCATCAGAAAGAACTTTTTCTGTATTAATTTCTCTGTATTTGGCCACAAGTTTTTCTACGGCTCTAACACTGAGCTGATTGTCTCGAGCTTTTAAGGCTAGGGCGCGTTGCTTTTTAGGATCGGCAAGCGCCATTAAAGCTTTGGCTTGGCCAAGAGAGATTTCGTTGCTTGCCACCATCTTTCTAACTTCAGGTGATAGATTTAATAACCTTAAAACGTTGGCTACGGTGGCTCTTTCTTTGCCAATTTTTTCAGCAAGCTGCTGTTGAGTTAACTTGTATTTTTTTATTAAATGAAAATAGGCTTCAGCTTCTTCGACGGGGTTAAGATTTTCGCGTTGAATGTTCTCAATTAAGGCTAGCTCGAGAGACTTGGAGTCGTCTACATCTTTAATGAGAACAGGAACCTCTTGTAGGCCGGCTTTCTGTGCAGCTCGCCATCTTCTTTCCCCCGCAATGATTTCATATTTTTTATCGGCAGTTTTTCTAACAGTTATTGGTTGCAATATTCCCTGTTCTTTTATAGAGGCAGCCAGACTTTCTAGCTCTTCTTCGTTAAATATTTTTCGTGGCTGTTCTTTATTTGCATTAATAAAATCTGTTCGCACAGACCAAACTCTCATGTTTTCAGGAACCTGAGGCGTTACCACAGTTTTTTCTTCCTTCGCAGGAGAGGATAAAGTGACGGCTTCCTCTCGTTCATTATCTGTTATTTTTGGTGGTGGTGGAGTCGAAGCTAACTCTTTGTTACTTGTTGATATAACCTCAGTTTTTGTAATAGGGGGCAGTAATTCGCTAGCACTAACAGGTTTTTTTTCAGTTTCATTGTTAGATTTCGCTTCTTCTACAAATGAGCCTTCCCCAAGCAAGCTATTAAGTCCTCTTCCTAGCCCCATTTTTTTTATAGGCTTTTTAATAGTTTCTTTAGACATGCGCTTCTCCCTCTTGTGCACCTAAGTTATGTAGTGGGGCAACTTCTTCAGGCTCTTCCATTAAGTTTTCATCAATATATTCACTTTGAAAAACCTTTTGATCCAACTCTTTTGCTAATTCTGCATATCTTTTTGCACCAATGGATTTTTCATCGTAGCCAAATATAGATTTTCCATGGCTTGGTGCTTCGCTTAGACGCACATTTCTTGGAATAACGGATTTAAAAACTTTTGCACCAAAATGTTCACGAATTTCCGAGACAACTTGATGACTTAGGTTGTTTCTCTTGTCGAACATTGTTAAGACGATCCCCTCAATTTTCAGGTTCGGATTAAGGTTTTTCTTAATTAAACCAGCAGTATTTAACAGCTGACTCAACCCTTCTAGGGCATAATATTCACACTGAAGGGGAACCATAAAGCTATCGGCAGCGCATAGAGCGTTTACGGTGATCAAACCAAGCGATGGTGGACAGTCTATAAATATATAATCGTATTCATCTTGCACCTCTTTAAGTGCACCTTTCAATCTATACTCTCGTTGCGGCATGTCAACCAGTTCAATTTCAGCTCCCACCAGATCCGGCGTTGCTGGAATGACCTGAAGATGACTACTCTGAGTAGTCTGGATAGTCTCCTTGGCTGACTTCTCACCAATGACCACGTGATAAACATTCCTATCTTGGCTCTCATATCTTTTGATACCTAAGCCTGATGACGCGTTGCCCTGCGGGTCCATATCTACTATTAGCACATCTCTGCCAAGCTCTGCTAGCGCTGCAGCTAAGTTAACAGATGTTGTAGTTTTTCCGACTCCACCTTTTTGATTAGCAATACATATTACTCTTGCCATGACTATCCCCTCGATGTTCTTTAGGATTTATATCTATATAACTTTTTCCCACATGTTTCAGCTTGAATCAATAGATGGCTAAACTTTTTAGGCTTTTTGACCGATTGTTCTACGTGGAACAATGTTTTGAGAGGTGTTTTTGTTTAAAATTAAGCTTATTCTTCTTATAGTTTTTTTAACTCTAATGGGTTGCAAAAAAGAACTTCCAAATCCAGAGAACCTTGATCCTATTTATAAGGATCTTCTTTCTGAAAAGAAACAAATAGAAAAACTATTAAAAGATGAATACTCAAATTTAGAAAACTTAAAACTAGAAAAAGATAAAATTAAGCCCAGAAGCCTAGAAAGAAAAATAAGTATTAAAGAAATAAGGAAATCAAAGGAGCAAATTGCAGAACTAAAACAAAAATTAAAATATTTTGAAATTAGAACTGAAAGAAGGCGAGTAGAAGCAAGAAAAAGTTATAAAATTGCTTTTAAAAACGAAAAAGAATGGCCAGATAAAAAGGAATACGAAATATATCTAGTTAATAAGCGTTTGCGGAATGCACCAATGAACTGGAATTACAGAGTTCCTAAGCTGCATGCAAACAATCCAAACTTTAAAGACCTTTCAAAGCTGGCTGTAAAAGAAAAAGAGAAAGGGAAAAACAAAGGCAAAGAGGAGTAATGTTCCACGTGGAACATTAAGCAATTTTTTTAGTCAGCACCAATGAAAACTTAATGTTTGTTGTTGGCAATACGTAGTCACCAATTAAACTAGGCTCCCAAAACTTGCAAACTTGAGTGGGTATCTGAGCAATTTCTCTTACCCAAGAATCAGACTTCATATGATAATATTCTGCTCCAATTGGGCAGGGTTTTCTTAGTGCCATAATTGATTTAGTAATTGAGGCAAAACCTCGAGAAATTGCGCAGTGAATTTCGATATCCTTAACTTCTTCAATTTTTGCATGGATAAATTGAACATTTTTTAACTCTAAACGAGAGGCAATATGCTTTAAAAATTCAATTTTTCTTGCATCCTTGTCGACAAAAACTATATGTCGCGTTGCGTCTAGCAGAGTCACAACTATTCCTGGCAACCCATTTCCTGAGCCAATATCAAATATTTGTTTTTGTTGAGTAGTATTAATTAAGAGTTTAGTAGCAAGAATACAGTCAGCTATGTGAACAATATCGGCGTCTCTTTCAGTTCTATTTGAAATTAAATTAATACGACCGTTAAAGCGAATTAATTCTGTGTGATATATTTTAAGCTTATTTAAAATATCTTGTCCTAATTCTGGAAATAGTTTTGGAATTCTCCAATTTTTTTCAGGAGCTACGCGTTTTTCATCGCCATCGTTGTTATTACTATTACCATAATTGTTATACACAAGATCCTCGCATAAGCTTCATATAAAATGAAATCTAGAGCTTTTATACTAAATATTTGAATATCGTGATCTTAAATGTACCACTAATGCTTTAATTGCAGAAGGGTTTACTCCACTAATTCTTTGAGCTTGGCCAATAGACAGTGGCTTTACTAAAAAAAGTTTTTCTTTTTCTTCGTTGGATAGGCCAACTACTTTTTCATAATTGAAATCTAAAGGAATTGTAAGCTCCTCAAGCTTTATTGTGTTTTTAATTAAATCCAACTCTCGCTGTATATAACCTTCATATTTTATGAGAATCTCTACAGGCTCTAAAATTAAATTTTGATCATTATCTTCAACACCAAAATGACTTAAATGATTACTGTTAATTTCTGGGCGACGCAGTAACTCTTTAAGACTAATAGGTTTTAGTAAAACTTTAGTCCCTATTTCTGACATTTTTTCCTGTGTTTCCTGATTAGGCACCAATTTTGTTTGATTAAGATATTCAAACAGGGCTTTTCTTTGCTTCAAAATTTTATCTATATATATGTATTCTTTTTCTTGTAAGCTACCCAGAGAAAAGCCTAAATTAGCTAATCGTTCAAGATTATTATCTTCTCTTAAATGCAAGCGGTGCTCAGCGCGTGATGTCATCATTCTATAGGGCTCTTTTGTGCCCTTAGTTACGAGATCATCAACTAAAACACCTATATATGCTTGATCTCTTCTCAAAATAAACTCATTTTTACCTAAAATTTTATTGGCAGCATTAATACCTGCCACAAAACCTTGGGCAGCCGCCTCTTCATAGCCGCTTGTTCCATTTATTTGTCCCGCAAAAAACAAATTATTAATTAGTTTTGTTTCAAGCGTATGTTTTATCTGTAATGGATTAAAAAAATCATATTCAACTGCGTATCCAGGGCGGTGAAGCTCAACATTTTCTAAACCAGGAATTGTTTTTAGAAACTCTAATTGGACAGGCTCCGGTAAACTTGTTGAAATGCCCTGCAAATAAATAAAGTCTGTATTTAAACCCTCAGGTTCAAGAAAAGTTTGGTGCCTAGTTTTGTCAGCAAAACGTGTTATTTTATCTTCTATACTTGGACAGTAACGAGGGCCTATGCCTTGGATCGCTCCTGTATACATTGGAGATTTATCTAGGTTATTGCGAATAATTTCGTGGGTTTTTTCGTTGGTGTAAGTCAAATAACAACTGATTTGTTGGTTTTTTAATTGTCTGTCACTTCTAATACTAAATGGAATAAATTTATCGTCACCTGATTGTGCTTGTGTTTTTTCCCAGTTAATTGAACTCTTTTTGAGTCTAGGTGGAGTACCTGTTTTTAATCGACTTACTTCAAAGCCAAAACTTGCTAGTTGATCTGAAATGCCAATGGTAGCTTTGTCGCCCACTCGTCCGCCTTCTATGCGTTTATCTCCGATGTGCATTACTCCACGCATAAATGTTCCTGTACAGATTACAGTTGCATTGGCCTTTATTTGACTACCATCATTTAGCACTACACCAGTACACAAATCCTTTTTAAAAATTAGTGAGGAAACCTCTGCGGCTAAAACTTCTAAATTTTCATAATTTAATACTAATTCTGACATATAATTAGAGTAAATAGATTTATCACATTGAGCTCTTGAACCTCTTACCGCAGGTCCTTTTCGAGAATTGAGTCTTTTAAATTGAATACAGGAAAAATCAGCCGCCATACCCATTTCGCCGCCTAAGGCATCAAGCTCTTTTACCATGTGTCCTTTACCCAATCCTCCTATAGAGGGATTGCAAGACATGTATCCCACTTTAGAAATATCATTGGTAATTAATAATGTTTGTAAACCCAAGCGTGCACATGCTGTACTCGCTTCGATTCCTGCATGACCGCCTCCAACTACAACTATATCAAAATCACTTTTCATTACTTACCTAAACAAAATTCGCTAAAAACCTTATCCATTATTTGATCATCAAATTCTTTGCCCAGCAGTTTTTGCACAGCTAAAAGCGCATTTTTAATTTCAAAAGCAGTAAACTCTGGACTTTCATTATTTATTAATAACTTTTTTGAATTTTCGAGATACCTATCGCAATCCATTAAACATTCATATTGTCGAGAAGATACCACTGCCACATCATTATCATTTAAATCACCAGATATAAAATCTTTGATTTTCAGAAGCAACTGTTCAAGGCCGAGCTCCGTCTTAGCACTGACACCTAATAAATCTTCATCTTTAGGAGTATTTTGTAGAAAGTTTAGATTTTTAATAATATTTCTTTTTAAGTTTTCTAGCTCTATTGGAGAAAATAATTTATCACATTTGTTTATTACTACATGTACATCTTTGTTCTTTAACAAATCATAATTAAAGTCTGGTATTTTTGGGTCTGTTGCATCAATAACAACAAAAACTATGTCAGAGTTTTGTAGTGTTTCAAAAGTTTTTTCAATTCCAATTTTTTCAATCATGTTTTCTGAAACTCTTACGCCTGCAGTGTCAAAAAATTTAACTTGAACACCATTAATTATTAGCGAGCCACTTACTACGTCTCTCGTTGTTCCTGCGATATCAGTAACAATTGCTTTGTTCTCATTTAGTAATGAATTTAACAAGCTAGATTTACCAACGTTAGGCTCACCCAAAAGCACGACTTGCACGCCCTCTTTTAATAATCGTCCTTTGTCATAAGTTTCGATTAATTTTTTTACACGTTTTGATGTATTGGTAACTTTATCTAACAATGCTTGTTCTTGATCTGGCTCGATGTCTTGCTCAACAAAATCAATATGAGCCTCTAAATGCGCACCTACCAAAAGTATATCTTCTTCTATTTTGTCAATTTCCTTAGACAACTCGCCTTGTAGTTGTCTAAAGGCTTGTTGAGTGCTTCGTGAAGACTGACTTTCTATTAAATTTAAAACACTTTCTGCCTGCACCAAATCTATTTTATTATTTAAAAAAGCTCTATAGGTGAATTCACCTTTTTCAGCATGACGGCAGCCCGCTTTTATAAGTTCATTTACAATTTTTTGTGAAATATAAGGACTGCCGTGACAAGAAACTTCTATTGTCTCCTCTCCAGTATACGACTTTCCTTGAGCAAAGTATGTTACCAAAACCTCATCGATATTTATAAAAGATTGCTTTTCATGTAGCTTTGTAAAGTAAACTCGATGTGTATTTAAGCTTTCAGGCAATGTTGTACAAAGCTGTTGGATGACGGTTTTCGCCTTGTCACCGCTCACCCTAATAACAGCTATGCCCCCGCGCCCTGGAGGTGTTGAAAGGGCACAAATCGTATCTTTATCTTTCTCAAAAATCGCTTGCAAGTTATCTTCCTCATTACCAACAAGCTGTAAAGTGGCCGGTCCTGTTATAGTGCAGGAGCGGCTGTGGAGTCTTTTACAGATGATGTGGAATCATTCTTTACAGGAAAAATTTTAATTTTTTTATAAAGTCCGTCGCCAATAGAACGGCTTTTAACGCGTCCATCTTCAGCTAAATATTGATGTACAACTTTTCTGTCTCTGGGAGGTAGTGCACGAAAATATACTGGCTTACCTTTAGACATAGCAATGCTTTTTAGTTTTTCAGCAAGATCAATTAAAGACTGATTAGCAGACTCTCTAAACCCGCAGCAGTCTACAATTAATGAAACTTTTTCTTCTGGCATCTGATGCTGTAGAACTCTTTTTAAATATAATTGATAAGAGTCTAGTAGTTGACCCTCTTTAGACGTCAACAACTCTTCATCTTCACCATAAAATTCTACTTTTACGTAATCTTCTTCTCGAACGACATCAAAAGAAATGTCCATTTTTGATAAATCAACAATTGTTTGCAAAACATCTCCCACTAGATTAACAACATCCTTTTCTTTTTCCCTTTTACTACTACTACCGCCAAAAAACTTTCCTAAAAATGATTTCATTTTATTCTCCTCTTGCTTAGGCTGTCTGTGTTTTACTATCTCGCATAACCAAAACTTGTTGAATAACAGCAAATAAAGCGCTTACAAAAATATAGAGCGTTAATCCACTTGGTAAGGTTATCATGAACAGCGAAAATATAACTGGCATAAACATAAATATTTTTTGTTGTGTTGGATCCATTGTTGATGGTGTTACCTTTTGTTGAACAAACATTGTAATACCCATAAGTACGGGTAAAATGTAATAAGGATCTTTAACACTCAAATCGTGTATCCAAAAACCAAAAGGTGCTTGATAAAGTTCAATACTTTGTCCAAGCATTTGATAAAGAGCAATAAACACCGGAAACTGTAAAAGCATCGGCAAACAGCCGCCCATTGGGTTTACTTTGTTAGATTTAAAAAGATGCATCATCTCTTGATTAAGTTTTTGTGGATCATCTTTAAATTTTTCTCTCAAAGCTTGTATTTGTGGTTGTACAGCTTGCATCTTTTTCATTGATTTAACTGACATTAAATTAAAAGGTAAAACTATAAATCGCACTAAGATTGTAAGCAAAATTATGGCAACACCCCAGTTGCCAAATATGCTGTAAAAGAACTTCATTATTTTTAGAATGAGTTTAGCTAAACCACTAAACCAGCCAAGATCTACTATCTCTGACATATTTTCATCGATGCTTGATAACAACTTCAAAGACTTCGGGCCGGCAAAAGCTAAATAATTTATGTAAAAGTCTTTTGATCGATTTATTATACTGTGACTAATTGTTGCTTGGGCGACCATGTTGTTAGCATCAATATTTGCTTTTATTTCTGGCATTACATCCGATTTGTCGAGTAAAGCTTGGGCAAAATATTGAGTGCTAATTGCTGCTAATTTTACTTTTTGAAAACTTTGATTCACACTTTCTTTGGCAAATAGCATTCGATCTTTATCGCCCTCGTGAATCACAAAAACTTCTTGTCTTTCAAACTGAGGCAAAAAAGGTATTCCCGAGTCTTGATTAACCAATTTTTCGCCAAGATAGGTGGTTAACCCTGAAAAGGTGTCTTCTTCTTTTATCTCACTAACAAAAAGCTTGGTATCTATGATGTGATTTTTTGAGTTAATCTCTATTCTTTTTTCTATTTGTGCGTTTCCAAAACGAGCCTTGCCAAGGTATTCATGACTACTCAACTTTTTTATATCAAAATACAATGGTGTATTTTTACCTATAATATTTGTAGCGAAAGGTGCTCCCTCTTTTGTTGTACCTATGGCCATATCTTGACCATCACGAGTTGAGTAGTCTTTTAATTTAATGTTTTCCAGGCCCATTCCTATTGGACTAATATCAAAAGACCAAACCTCATCAGCAAAATGAAATGATTTATAATTTTTTATTTCTTCTTGAGCCAACTCATCTGTTTTAACTGAGGTAGAAGGTTTTTCTTCATTTATAACCTGAGAGTTATTTGCTTTTTCAACAGAGTTATCCTCAATTCCTTCAGTGGTTTGCTCTATAGTAGTTTTTTGTTTTTCTTTGTAATGTTCTGGATATTTAGTTTGCAAATAGGATTGCCAGCCCACCCAACTAACGCCCACCAATATGACTGCTATTATAGTTTTTGAATCTAAAAAGTTTTGTCCCTGCTCATTGGACATCACATTTTTCCTTTCTTAAATTCTTAGGTACCGGATCATAACCATAACTACCCAAGGGATGACATTTGAAGAGTCTTTTTAATACTAAAATTATTGCTTTGTGTGGACTTAAATTTTTAAATGCTTGCTCAGCATAAACAGAACACGTTGGATGAAAGCGACAGTTTCCACCAAAAAAAGGTGATAAAAAAACTCTATAAAAATGCACCATTGTTAGCAGTACTTTTTTAAGTAAGTTTTCTAAAAAAGTTATCAAATATTCTGTCCAACTCTTCATGATTTAAATTTTTGTAAAATTCCTTTTCTCGACGTCTAAAAACAAAATTGATATCTAGGGCTTTCTTTTCTTTTAAATCAATGTTTGTTCTCAGATATTCTCTACACCATCTTTTAAGTCGGTTTCTGGTTACTGCTGTTCCAACAAACTTTGGTAAGGTCCAACCAAAACGCATTGTTCCTTTTTCATTTGAATGCACGTTCACAATCATCCATTGACTTGGATAGTAACGACGACCTTTTTCAAAAAGTTTTTGAAAATCGGAACGGCTATTTAGAACAGGAAGGGGATTTTTACTTGCCACCCACAGTTACCGCAACTCTTTTACGACCTTTACTTCTTCTACGTGCCAAAACTTCGCGGCCATCTTTTGTAGCCATTCTGTTTCTGAAACCATGGGTCGTCTTTTTTCTTTTACGGCTGGGTTGATAGGTTCTTTTCATTATTTTTCTCCATTAACGACGACTTAATACGTCAATTTATATGTTAATTTAAGAACCTGCAATTAATCACAGACCTCATTTGGCGTCAAGAGATTGAAAGAATTCTAGAGTCGTGATAACTAGCTATCCACTTTTGTTACCGCTTCCTTGGTTGTTTGGGTGGGAGAACCTTATGATTCAGACTGATTTTTGGAACAACATAAAATCTTCTGTTAGAATGAAAAATTCAAAAAATATGCCTCTGCAAATGTGGTTTAATCCTACAAGTTTGATCGATGTTAAGGAAGACCCTATCAATGGCAGTAAAATTCGACTTGGCGTACCAACAGAGCTTCATAAGTATTGGATATCAGAAAACTTATTAGAACTTATTTCAGCAGAAATAGCCGCAAAAATTGACGGGCGATTTGAGCTTGAGCTGGTGGTCACTGGTAAAAAAGCAGAAGATTCAGAAAAAGATGAAGAAAATCAGCAAGTTGAGCTTGTAGAACGCGTTCCAGGTAAACCGGTTGAAAATGCGAATTGGTCCTCACCTCGGCCTGTAAATATACAGAATTATTCAGCAAATAAAGCTAGAGAAAGTTTAAATGTCGAATATACATTTTCTACATTTGTTGTTGGCCGCAACAACGAATTTGCTCATGCTGCCTCTTACAATATAGCTAAAAACCCTGGAGCTGATAATTATAATCCACTTTTCATATGTGGACCCACTGGTATGGGAAAAACACACTTATTAAATGCCGTTGGCAATCACATACGAGATAATTTCCCCCATTTAAAAATAAGTTATTTATCAGCAGAGAAATTCTTAAATGAATGTATTTCAAGCATTCGTCGAAATGAAATGGATAAATTTCGCAAAAAGTACCGCCATAACTGCGATGTGCTATTAATTGATGACGTCCAAATTTTAGGTCGTGGCCAGGCTGTTCAAGAAGAATTCTTTTTTACTATGAATGAATTTTTCGAAAATGGCCAGCAGGTTGTTGTGGCCAGTGATAGAATGCCTAAGGATATCATTGGCTTAGAAGATCGCATCCGCACACGACTCGAATGGGGTCTTATAGCTGATATTCAAATGCCCGACATAGAAACCCGTGTTGCAATTTTAAAGTACAAGGCGGAGCGTCGCGGTATTCGCTTACCAAATGACGTCGTCACCTACATTGCTCGAATTTCAAAAAGGTCGATTCGAGAGCTTGAAGGCAATTTAAATAAAGTAAAGATGTTTTCTGAACTCCAAGGTTTAAGCATAAATTTAGAGTTAGCAAAAAAAGTTTTAGCAACGCACGATGAAACGGTAACGATAACTATAGATGAAATAAAAAAAATCTGTTCTGAACATTTTAAGGTAAAAATAACTGATCTCAATAGTAAAAGCCGCGTTAAGTCAATTGTCGTAGCCAGACAGGTCGCTATGTTTTTAATTAAAAAACATTTAGATAAATCCTACGTTGATATAGGGCGTAATTTTGGGGGAAGAGATCATACAACAGTTATGAATGCACTGCGAAGAATTGATGATCAACAAGGTAAAAATTTAGATTTAAAGAGAGATATCGAGGAGATAGAGGCGAAAATCCACAATATCACAGGGGTGTGAATTGTGCTTGTGGAAAAGTATGAGGATAAGCATGGGGATTTGTGTAAAAGTTCAAGTTATCCACATAAAAGACTTTTCAAATTAGTTTTTTGAAGTATATTTTTCCACAGCAAAAAATTAGTGAATTTAAGAATTTAGCTAAAAAATGGAGTTTTCAACAGGCCTACTACTACTACTCTTATATTTTATATATTAAGTAAGTTATTAATTGAGGGAACAATTATGAAAGTTAGAATCACAAAATCAAACCTAGTAGGCTTAATAGCCAAAGCACAAAACATTGTCGAAAAAAGAAATACCATGCCGATCTTGGTAAACATTTTGATGGACGCTGAAAATTCAAGATTAAAAGTTTTCGCAACCAATCTAGAAGTGAGTCTGACTGATGAAGTGGATGTTACAGTTATAGAATCTGGTCGTGTGGCTGTTAATGCTAAAAGCTTATTTGATATAGTTAAAGAATTGCCAGATGGAGAAGTTACTTTAGAAAAACAAAACAACAATTGGTTAAAAATCACTCAAGGAAAAGCTGTTTTTAATATTGTAGGAATCAGCCCAGAAGAATATCCGGTATTTCCAACATACAGCACTAAAGAATTTATGAAAATTGACGCTACAGTACTATCTGAAATGATAGAAAAAACCATTTACAGTGTTTCCAATGACGAAACAAGATATCACTTAAATGGGGTTTACTTTGAAAGATCTCTAGAAGGAAACATGCCCACATACAAGATGGTCGCAACGGATGGACATCGCCTTAGTTTAGTATCTAGACAAAGCACTAATCAGGATGACAATGAAGCTTTTAATGAAGGTGTTATTATTCCTCGTAAAGGTCTAAATGAAATAAGAAAATTATTAGAAGGTGTAGAGGGACAGTTTGAATTAGCTCTTGAAGGTGCTCAATTAATTGTCAGAAAAGATAAGACTGTTCTAATGATTCGACTTATAGAAGGTAAATATCCCAATTATAAACAGCTTATTCCACAAAATTTGAAAGAAAATATATCTTTAAAACGCGATTCTTTACTTTCTTCCCTAAGAAGAGTGTCACTGTTGTCTAACCAAAAATCAAAAGGGGTCACTTTTAGTATTTCTAAAGGTAAAATGGAAATTACTTCTAACAACCCAGAATTAGGTGAAGCTCACGAGGAAATAGAAGTGAATTATGGTGGAAATGATTTAAAAATAGGTTTTAATGCCAAGTACATTCTCGATGTCTTAAGCAGCATTGATGAAGATGAAGTTAGCTTTGAATTAAAAGATCAGTTATCCCCTGGGTTAATGCGACCAAATAGCGATAAAGATTACACCTGCGTCATCATGCCCATGAGAATTTAAACCACGTTCTTCTATCTTAATTCGTCGTCAAAGAATGTTTTAAAGTGATTATTAAAAAGTTAAGGCAAAACAATTTTCGTAACATTAAAGATACTCAAATTGAGTTTTCGCCCGGTGTTAATTTAATTATAGGCGATAATGGACAAGGTAAGACAAACATCTTAGAAGCACTTTACTTGACTTTAAGTGGTCATTCATTTCGCCCAGCTAAATCGGAGCATTTTATCAATAGAACACAAGATCAGGGTTTTATTGAAGTTAATGTGGAAAATAAAAACTTTTCAGATCGTGTTAAGATTGAATTTCAAAACAATAGTAAAAAAAGTTTTGTTAATGGAAAAAGAAATTCATCTCAAAATATACAGGCTCAATTTCCATTGGTATTGTTTAGTCCAGAAAGTTTATCAGCTGTAAAAGAAGGCCCTGAGCTTCGCCGAAACCTTGTCGACGACTTACTCATTTCTCACAATCCTCAAAATGCCAATCTTTTAGCTGAATTTAGTAAGTGTTTAAAAAGTCGCAATCGTTTACTAAAAGATCATTTAAAGGAAGTTATTAGCACGAAAGAGTTTCTAGATGTCCTTTCAAGTTTAGATCAAAGTTACTTGCCATTAGCAGCAAAACTAACTTCTGAAAGAATTTCTGCTCTAAGAAATATAAAAAGCGATTTTGCCAAAGCAACAAGCTATATTTTAAACTTAAACAATGTCGAAATTACTTTAAATTACATAATATCTTCGCAAGCAGCTTTTGATTGGAAGGATAAAGATGTCTATTATGCGCTGCTTAAAAGACGCGATGAACTACAGTCAGCTGAGAAAGAGTCAGGAACCACTTTATTTGGCCCTCAAAGACACGATATTCAGTTTCTTTTTGATCAAGAGGATGCTAGATATTATTGTTCACAAGGACAGCAAAGAGCCCTTATTTTAGCTTTTAAGATGGCACAAATGATGTATCATTATAGGGTTCATAAAAGCTATCCTGTGCTGCTTTTAGATGATGTGATGTCAGAATTAGATCCGGCAAAACGGAATTTTTTGATATCATTTTTAAAACAGTTGGATGCACAAATTATTTTAACAACAACGGATTTGGAGTTTCCTATAGCTTTTGGCAAAGAAAAACTCACTATTTTCAAAGTGAAGCAGGGAGTAGTTGATAAAGATGGTGAATGATCAAGTGGTTACTGGTTCTGAGGGAGCAAAATATGACTCCGGATCCATTCAAGTATTAGAAGGTTTAGAAGCTGTTCGTAAAAGACCAGGTATGTATATTGGTGATACATCTGTTAGAGGTTATCACCATCTCGTCTATGAAATTGTTGATAACTCGGTGGATGAGTCTCTTGCTGGATTTTGTAAGAAAGTTAAGATTACAATTCATGCGGATGATTCCATAACAATTGAAGACGATGGACGTGGTATTCCCGTTTCACAACATAAAAAACTCAACAAATCAGCTCTTGAAGTTGTAATGACCGTTTTACATGCTGGAGGTAAGTTTGATAGTGAGACTTACAAAGTTTCCGGTGGTTTGCACGGTGTTGGTGCTTCGGTTGTGAATGCTTTGTCTAGTCGTTGTACCGTCGAAGTAAAGCGTGAAGGACACATTTGGAAACAAACTTATGAAAAAGGCATACCGCTAGCACCAGTTGAAAAAATTGGCGACACAGAGAAATCGGGAACTAAGGTTACATTTAAGCCAGACCGTGAAATTTTCAAAGATGAGAGTATTAAATTTGATTTTAGTATCTTGGCCAATCGCTTTCGTGAACTTGCTTTTCTTAATGCTGGTTTGCATATACAGCTTGAAGATGAGCGAAGAGATAAGAAACAAGATTTCCAATACTCTGAGGGTATTGCTGAGTTTGTAAAGCACATGAATGAATCCAAAAAGAAAATTCACAATGACGTAATTTTCTTTAAGGGTGAAAAGGATAATGTAGAAGTTGAAATTGCAATGCAGTGGAATGATTCCTATACAGAATCTATTTACACTTATTGTAATAATATAAACACCATCGAAGGTGGAACACATTTAGTAGGTTTTCGTGGAGCCATTACTCGTTCTACAAATGCATATGCTCAAGCTAAAAATTTATTGAAAAACCTAAAAGCTAACTTAGAAGGTGACGACATTCGTGAAGGTTTAGCAGCGGTTATATCAGTTAAAGTCATGGAGCCACAGTTTGAAGGTCAAACTAAAACAAAACTTGGTAACAGTGAAGTTAAAGGTGTAGTAGAAAGTTTAGTAAATGAAAAACTTTCTGATTGGTTTGATAGAAACCCAAATCCATCAAAAAATATTATCACCAAATGTGTAGACTCTGCACGCGCACGTATGGCTGCTAGAAAAGCTCGCGATCTGGCGAGAAGAAAAACAGCCTTAGACAGCGGCTCTCTTCCTGGAAAAATGGCAGATTGCCAAGAACGTGATCCCGCACTTTGTGAATTGTACTTGGTGGAGGGAGATTCTGCGGGTGGTTCAGCAAAACAGGCTCGCGACAGAAAAACACAAGCCGTGTTGCCACTAAGAGGTAAAATATTAAACGTAGAAAAGGCACGTTTTGATAAAATGTTATCAAATGAAGAAATTAAAACTTTAATTTCTGCAATGGGAACAGGTATTGGCAAAGACAATATAGACATTGGCAAAGCACGCTATCATAAAATCATCATTATGACGGATGCTGATGTTGATGGATCACATATTCGAACGTTGTTATTAACCTTCTTTTATAGACAGCTTCCACAAATTATTGAAAATGGCTATATGTATATAGCTCAACCACCTTTGTACAAAGTTAAAAAAGGTAAGGATGAGCAATATTTAAAAGATGAAAAGGCTTTAAGCGAATATTTAGCTGATAATTGTGTTAGTAAATTACAAATAGAAAACTTGAAAGCCGGAACTACAGAAGCTGAACTAAAAAGCCTTATAATCAACATTGAAAAGTTTGATAAACTTTTATCAAGCTTAGAGGCAAAATTTGATAAAGACGTTTTAAAGTTTTTTGTAGAAAAAACACAACAACTTACAGACTTGTTGAAAAGTGAAAGTAGCATAGATGAACTTTTTAACAAATTCCAAGTTTGGGCCAAGGAAAATCCACTAAAAGGAATTACCGAAACATCTATAGAAAAAGAAAAAGAAGCAGAGTACGGTAGTACTAAATTTACTATAAAGACAACAAAGTTTGGCTTAAAAACTAAATGTGTATTTGATTATAACTTCGCTGACTCTTCTGAATGGTCTGAGTTAAAAGAGTTGTGGATGAAAATAACAATGGTTGTTGAGCTACCCATAAGAATAAAAGAAGAGCAAGAAATCATTGAATTCAAAGATTTCATTGATTTTTATAAATATGCAGTGGAAGTCAGTAAAAAAGGCTTGTACATACAACGCTATAAGGGTCTTGGTGAAATGAATCCAGAGCAACTTTGGGAAACGACTCTTAACCCAGAAAATAGAAATTTGTTAAGAGTGACCATTGATGATGCCATGAGTGCAGATGAAACTTTCAGTGTACTTATGGGAGAACAAGTGGAACCACGAAGAAAATTTATTGATGAAAATGCACTGCTTGCCCGCGAATTAGATGTTTAAGAGGAAAAATGGAAACAACGGATTACAATCGCATAACTGATGTAGATATTAATAAAGAAATGCGAGAGGCATACTTGCAATACTCAATGAGTGTTATTGTGGGTAGAGCTCTACCGGATGTAAGAGATGGCTTGAAACCCGTTCATCGAAGAATTCTTTTTGCGATGAACGAACTAAACAATGTTCACAACAAACCTTACAAAAAATCTGCACGTATTGTAGGGGATGTAATAGGTAAATACCATCCTCACGGTGATATGGCTGTTTACGATTCTATTGTACGTATGGCGCAAGATTTTTCCCTTCGTTATCCATTGGTTGATGGTCAAGGTAACTTTGGATCAATAGATGGAGATGCAGCTGCGGCCCAACGTTATACTGAAATTCGTATGACTCAACTCTCTGAAGAGTTGCTAGAGGATATAGATAAAGAAACAGTACCTTGGGGTCCCAACTATGATGACTCTTTATTAATTCCACATGTTTTACCAGCTAAAGTACCTAACCTGCTCGTAAACGGTAGTGCGGGTATTGCTGTGGGTATGGCGACAAATATTCCTCCCCATAACTTAGGTGAAGTTGTAGATGGTTGTTTGAAACTCATAGAAAAGCCTGAGACGACCATAGACGAATTAATTAAAATAATTCCAGGTCCTGACTTTCCTACCTATGGAACAATCGCCGGAACAACGGGTATAATTTCTGCCTATAAAAAGGGTAGAGGAATTATTACCTTAAAAGCCGTAGCAGAAATTGAGCCCATAAAAAATGATCGCGAACAAATTATAGTTACTGAAATTCCTTATCAAGTTAACAAAGCAAAGCTTATTGAAAGCATGGCGGGGCTTGTTAGAGATAAAAAAATAGAAGGCATTTCAGATATAAGAGACGAGTCTTCTCGAGAAGGCATGAGAATCGCAATAACTCTCAAAAAAGGTGAAAACGCTCAGGTTATCTTGAATAGATTGTATAAGTTCACTCAAATGCAAGTGAGCTTTGGTATAATCATGTTAGCCTTAGATGCAAAAAACCAACCTACAACGTTTAACTTAAAATCAATGCTAGAAGCTTTTATCACTCATAGAAAAGATGTAGTGACACGTCGATGCATTTTTGAATTAAAAAAAGCAGAGGCACGGGCTCATATTTTAGAGGGTCTTAAAAAAGCATTAGATGAAATTGATGAAGTTATTAAAACAATTCGTGCTTCAAAAGAAACTAGTGTTGCTAAAAGCAATCTAATAGAAAAGTTTAGCTTTAGCGAAAAGCAAGCCCAAGCTATTTTAGACATGAGGCTGCAAAGATTAACAGGTTTAGAAAGACAAAAAATATTAGATGAATTAGAAGAAATTCGAAAAAAGATTGAATGGCTAAAAATGGTTCTCGGCGACACTAAAGAAATATTTAAAATAATTGCTGAAGAACTAAAGGAAATTAAGAAAAAATTTAGTGATCCTCGTCGTACTAAAATTGAAATTGATGATAGTGAAATGGAAGTCGAAGACCTTATTGCTGAAGAAGATATGATCGTATCAATTACAAGCAAAGGTTATATAAAAAGAATTGCACCGGATGAATATCGTTTGCAAAAACGCGGCGGCAAAGGTCTCAAGGGTGCCGACACTCGAGAAGAAGATTATGTATGGAAGATTTTTTCTGCCAATACACATACGAGTCTTTTAGTGTTTACAGATCGTGGAAAACTTTATTGGCAAAAGGTCTATAAATTACCCCAAGGAAGTAGAACATCTAAAGGTAAAAATATTGCCAATGTTGTACAACTCTCATCTGGTGAAACAGTAAAGGCGGTATTACCTGTAAATGAATTTAACCCTGAAGAATACGTTATGGTCGTAACAGAAAAAGGTATTGCAAAGAAAACATCACTAGAACAATTCTCAAGACCACGTACAAATGGTTTAAATGCTCTAACCACCGATTTAGATGATAATGTTATGGATGCAAAAATCTGTAATAATAGTAGTCACATTTTTATTACTACTCGTCAGGGAATGTCTATTCGATTTAATCAAAGTGATGTGCGTCCTACAGGCAGAACTGCACGCGGCGTAAAGGGCGTAACACTTGGAAAAGATGACGTTGTTGTTGGAATGGAAGTCGTACCCAGTGACTCTGACCAGACCATTTTAATTGTGACTTCTGGTGGATACGGAAAGCGTACCTCCATGAAGGAATATCGCACACAAAGTCGTGGTGGCGTTGGAATTATTACGCAGAAAATTACAGATAAGGTCGGCGAAGTGGTCACTGCAAGATTGGTAACAGATACTCAACACTTGATGTTGACTACGAACAACGGTCAGTCCATTCGCATGATGTGCTCTGATATATCTGTAGTGGGCAGAAACACTCAAGGCGTAAGGTTGATTAATTTAAAAAGTGGTGAATACGTCACCTCTATTGCCATACTTGATGACGAAGAAGATAAAGAATAGTTTTTATATAAAAAAGAATATTATGCGGTTCTTCCTTTGCTTGTTCTTTACTGTGGGCTGTAGTGTTTATTATCAAGATATTGAACTCAAACGCGCAACGGAAGCTTTGAATACTGGCGACTATAATAAAGCTGTTTACCACTATCAACGCATTATTAAAAAATCTCCAGAGCAGCCCTATGCTCTAAAGGCGGCAGAAAATGCAGCTAATGTGTCTCTGTTAAAATTAAAAGATTTTTTAAAAGCTATTAATTTTTTTGAATTTATTGTTTTGTATTCAAAGAACGAACTACAAAGAATAGAAGCTCAAGAACAAATTGCATTTATCTATTATGAACGACTTAATGA
>JAGRAE010000004.1 GCA_020435005.1 Bdellovibrionales bacterium | reverse complement strand
AAACTCCGAGGTGAGCGCAGTGAGTATCTCACTGCTGACGTGATAGACATGAAGACTCCCGTGAGTGAAGAAGTTTATAAAATGCTAGTCCAAGTGCAGGATTTACTTTCCACAGCAAAAGGCAAGGCCGTAACCATGGAAGAAGTGTTTAAGAGCTTAGCTGCTGAGTATCTTGAAAAGCACGATCCAGTGAGAAAAGCCGAGAGAATCACTAAAAAGAAAGAACTAATTAAGATCGAGAAAACTAAAGCTAAGAATTCTGGGTTAAAGAATTACATAAAACAATTTGCCACAAAAGAAGAGCTAACTAAAAACATAAAACAACATGCTACAAAAGTAGAAATAAAAAATAACAAGAAACTTACTTCTACAAAAATAGAGATAACTAAAAACATTAAACAACCGGCTACAAAAATAGAATTAAACAAAAACATTGACTCAGCCCCCATAAAAAGTCAGCCAGCCACAAACTCATTGGGTCAGCGCACTGCTATTCCTGCTGAAATAGCGCATAAAGTGCATTTAAGGGATCAGGGGCAATGTCGTCACCACTACCCCTCGGGAGAAAGATGCAACACCAAAAGATGGTTACATCTGCATCACAAACAGCCGGTATCCCAGGGCGGTGAACACAGCGTAGATAATCTAATAAGTTTGTGCCCGGCTCATCATGAATTGGCGCATTTGATATTAGAAAATAAAATCACAAAGGAGCCGGTTTGCCCGGGCAAAATACTTATAACAAAAAATATTTAAAACAAAGTTAGCTTAACCGAAAACCATTCTGCCCGAGCCGAAATACAAGCATATTTATCTATGCCATCTCCACAAGTTCATTAATTAAACCACTAATTCCCTTAAAAACTTCTGCTGGTTTGGCATCATACATATAGGCTGGCGTAGTGATGAGTTTATGTCCACGGTCTGTAATGTAATCATCAACAGCACACTCTTCGTGTATAGCACCCGTTAAATTAATTTCTCTAGCTGTATCTTTCTCATTGCCAATAGTCACAGTAACTCCATGGCATCCCAGTACTCGTGCCACTAGGGCCGGCGCAATACATATTGCACCAATTGGATTGCTCGCTTGGTAAAATTCTTTAATGACTCTCTCCACCTCTGGATGAACATCACATTTGTGACCTTTTTCTGCCCAATTGCACAAATTTACAGCCGCGCCAAAGCCACCAGGAAAAACTACAGCATCAAAGTCTTTGGCAAAGAGTTTTTCTATATTTTCTATTTGACCTCGCGCAATTCTGGCCGACTCTGCTAAAACATTGCGTGGAGCTTCTCTTTCACCATTTAAGTGATTTGTTGTTTTTAATTCCATATCTGGAGCGTACATTTTATAATCAACAGCTTTTTGTGAGAGGGCGATCAGCGTGCTCACGCTTTCTGTTATTTCAGCTCCATCTTTAAATCCACATCCTGAAAGAACGATAGCTATCTTTTTCACAATAACCTCTCTTTTTTAAATAGAGAGTAGGTGATTTTTAGAAATTGCGCAAGACTTCACTACATGTAGTAATAAGATATTCTTTCTCTTCGGGATTTCCATTCTCATCATTGGTAATTATTGTTTGGAAGCCCGATTCACATTTACTTATAAATCCACCAAAACCATCCAACATGCCTTCCGGAAAGGAGGGGAGTTGAGGAGTAACAACCCATCGTGAACGAGTTTTTCTAAAATCACTCGCATTAAACCATTCTACGATATCAAATTGAATTTGTTTGGCGTTAAAAATACAATTTTCAATGCCGGCGCAATTGGGTTTTTGTTGAACCTTCGAAGGCGGGGCTATGGATAGATCTTGAACTTGAAGATTGTGTAAGGTTACTTTTTCTACTTTTTTTGCATTTTTTTCCTCAAATTCTTCAGTTCGCTTATGATACTCAATTAGGCCTTTCTCAATAGACTTCGCTACAAAAAGTAAATCTGACGACTTTTCAATTCCTTTTGTTAAAAGTTGTACAATGGGTGAATGTTGCATTGAGGTTAGAATATCTAAATTTTGTTTTAATAGTGACGAGTCTTCTGGGCATGATTCACCTTCTCTAGCGGGTAAACCTTCTGTTTTTAAAGAATGTGTATCTGGAGCAAAATCTACACTCGGCTTGCGCTCAACAACATTGCCATATTGGTCATAAAAAATCATATCAATGGATAAAGCTATGGTAGTTTTTGTGCCTTCACGAAGAATACATTTTACACGTCGAAAAGTATCTATAAATTTCAGTGACTGTCCTAATTCAACTCGTTGATTAACCTCATATAAACTTGTAAAGCTTGGCTGAAGTAATTCTTCATTAGAATTTTGTACTGCGTGAAAATAGGCTTTTGCAATGGCCTGTATATTTGTTTCAGGTCCGGGCGCAGTTTCTCCCAATTCTTCTTGTTTTTCACACCCAGCACCGGAAAAAATAAAATATAGGATAATACTAGTGAGTAATATGTGGATTAACAAAAGGATCTGTGAATCCCTTTGTGTAACATGAGATTGTTTCATACAGAATCCCAGCCCCAAAGCCACATGGGAATTGGAAATATTTTTTCAAGGATTTGGGTGGTCTCTATATCAAAACTTTGTAGTTGAGTAGCTTTGTGAGGTCCAAAAATTAATTGGGTGATATCTTTTTCAGAAGTTGTTCTAAAAATATGACCACTGTGGCCCACAATATAATCATGTTCATTGTGTTCTAATATAAAATCCTCTTGGCCCAAAAAACGAGCATATCGTCTAATTTTAAAGAAAAGATTTTTAGTATTAAGAAGTTTAATCATACCAAGATAGCCTTCGTTAACAAGAGCTCCTTTTTCTTTAGCTTTGCGAATGAGATTTGCAGAATGAGAAGGTGTAATTATTGTAATACTATCATTTTTTTGCTTTTGTATTTCACTTACTAGTGCAAGGAGTTTAGAAACGCTGCCTCCCCATTCGTGAATATAATTTGTTAGATCCGCTCCTCTGCCTTCAACGGCATAAGCCTGCAATTGATTATTCTGATCCCACGCTGTGTAAAGTTGTACTTTTGGTATTTGTAGGTATCTAGAAATGTCTGCAGCGTTTCTTATACTGCCAACTGCGTGTTGAGAATAAAGTCTCAAAATGGATTGAGGATCAACTTTATTAGACTGCAAGTATTTTAAGCCTTTTACTTCCGTATCAAAGGGTTGATTAAAAATTAGTGCGGTTTCTGACCCAGCCAATTCAAAACCAAATTTTCTGTAGAAATCATAAATATTAGTCCATAATATGGCGATATCAGCACCTTGTTCAGTAGCAATTTGTAAACAATCTTTAATAACTTTTTGACTATAACCCTTATTTCTAAACTCTGGAGCTGTTACGACATTACCTATGGCAGCAACACGGAAAATGGCAATGGGCGTTTTAATGAGTAGATTTTTTAAAACAGCATGGGAGATAATTTGTCCGTTTTCCTCAATTATTCGAATATTGTGTAAATTGCTGGGATCAAAAGCTAATGGATATTCAGCTGTGATGGACCATCCTTCTGATGAGCGTAGAGAATGATTTAAAAAATCAATAACTTTATCCATTTCACTATTAAATGGGGCTCGTGGTTGGCTCATAATCTTCCTTCCTCTTCTATATAATACACAAGAAGTGAGAAGAGGGGCTAATTGATGTCAGTATTTCAGAAAAATCACGACTGGACAAAGGACCTTCAGTTGACCGAAAGCCCAGTTTCATACATTATGAGGATCATGTTTACTGCTTTTTTTGAGAGTTTTCGTTACACCGGCCATTTATATCCATTTGCGCTATTAAGAATTTTTGTGGGTTACAAATTTTTTGAATCAGCTTTAGCTAAGGTTAATGGTGATTACTTATTGCAACCTCGTTTGGCTGCCGAAATTAGTGAGTGGTTGCCACACAGTTCCGCTCCACTGTGGTATAAAAATATACTAACAGATTATGTAGTTGAGAATTGGCAGGTATTTTCCTATTCAATTACATATAGTGAGTTTTTAATAGCAATTAGTTTTATACTTGGCTTTTTTATTCGTCCTGTAGGTCTGCTTGCTGTATTTCTAACCATGAATTATATTTTCAATAGCGGCCCTCAAGTTGCAGAAATATACAAAATTTATCTAGTAATGTTTTTAATAATGATGTGGATGGGAGCTGGTCGTTGTATTGGCTTTGATTACTTCTTCTTTAAACGGCAACGCGGACTGTGGTGGTAATACCTAAATTTTAAACTGACTGACTTCATTTAGTACAGAATGATTTTCTGTAGAAAAATAGCCTGTTGAATGATGACCATAAGAGCGATAATTATTATCATTCATTACATAAAACAATATTAAATAAATAATGTTTATTCTTTGAAGTTGAATATGACAAAGGGCCAACAAGTATTTAAATACTTTTAATATCTAACCAGTAACCTATTTTTCTACGACTCTTAATTTCATGTGTTGCTCCAGCTAATTTCATCTTTTTACGCAGTGAACTTATAGTTGATTCAACACTGTTTGATTCTAGTTCCATATTTGTGTTCCACACTAGGTCCATCAAAGTGAAGCGGCTAAAAACTTTCTTTGGATGCTTCACGAAAATCTCAGCTAAAAGATATTCATGGTGATTAAGCTTTAAGCGTTGGTTCAAGACAATACAATCTTTGATGTTTTCATCTAGAATTAGGTTTCCAGTACTATCCTCTGAGTACTCAGTAGAATTGACCTTACGCAAGGAAACAATTCTAAGACGAAGTAAGAGTTCACTGAAATCTATGGGTTTTGTTAAGCAGTCGTCCATACCCTTTTCAAGCAGAGCTATCCGGTGCTTAGCGCCAGGCAAATCAGCTAGACCAATAATTTTAGTTGATGGCCATTTTGTTTTGATTTGTACACATAAATTCTTCTTTTGAGACATGAGAAAATTTTGACTAATTATTACTAGATCAGGATCATTAATATTTTGATTACTAAATTCATCTAAAAAGATAATCGGGTCACTGTAACTAGAGAAGGTGAGGTTTTCAGCGGAAAAAAAGGATTCCACAATTTTTAAAAAAACAATATCTTTTTCTAGTAGCAGTGTATGCATACGACCCACAGAGAATATAATAGTTTTCTCTGTGGGCTGTACTTAAATTTTCAAAGCCCTATTTTTTTTGCGCAGCAGAATTGGATTTGTTCGTACCTGCCATAGGTTTAGCTGCAGGTTTAGTTTGTGTTTTACCAGCTGTAGATTGTGGGGTCGGGCTAGGATTCTTATTAGGCTTCATTTGTTTGTTCTCCTTTAAAGAGGAATAAAGTCCTCTAATTTGAGATTCTAAAGATTTTTAATAAGCGAACATTAAAGGAAGGTTAAATTCGAATCACTTGTATAATTTTAATGAAGTTTGCTGTTTTAGACTTTGTTTATGTAAAGGTTTGATTGGATTCATATAGGATGTAAGACCTACCAACTCGAAAATTGAGCACAAGAATTGCAATGTTCAAAGACTTAATTAATAGACTTTAAAAAGGGAGTAGATGATCATGAAATGGATTGTATTAATTATAAATACTGAGTTTATTAAAAATAATATTGAAGGTATAGAAATTGTTAAAGTTGATGACGTAACTTTAGAATAGCCAATGAGTACAGCTCAACTTTTTGAATTTAAAAGTACTGATACAAATCAAGTTTATTATCATGGAACTATTCGCGCCAATATTTATGAGGAAATTTCTAAGATAAATTGTCAAATTGAGAGAGCTGAAGTTTATAACAGGAATGTCAGCTTAGCCTACTGTCATCAACTTACTTTTGAGTTAAATGCAAAAATTCTGAAATATAGTGGAAGCATTAATTTAAATATGAGAAAAGCTAGAAATATAAAATATACTTAATAAAATTGGGGCTCAAAGGATACCTACACTTTTATGAGTAGGTTCCTTTGCCGGTGCTGCCCCCAGGAGCTTTTTGTTTCTCCCTTTCCCCCCTCGGCCTACAACAGTACATACAACTCTACTAATCTATAAATCAATAAATTATATTTCTATAATTCAGATAAGCACTTCTTATGGAGAGAAAAAAATTAAGTGTTTTCCCAGGCTTGTTGTTTCTTTTCGGGTTTTATGAAGCTAGCATGAAAAGCAATTTCATTACACTTTTGAAACTCTTCCAGAGTTATACCTTGGTGTTTTTGTAAAACTTCATATTCATTAGTGAGATCGATATTAAAAATTCCAGGGTCATCGGAGTTGATAGTGGTTTTTACTCCGTACTCCATTAGTTTTCTAAAGGGATGTTCATCGAAACTTTGGACAGCATTTGTTAACCAATTGCTGGTTGGGCAGAGTTCTAATACAACTCCCTTTTCTTTTACATAGTCCATGGTTTCAGGGTCGCGGTGAATTTGAAGTCCATGGCCAATTCTTTGTGCACATAAATAGTCAATGGCTTCTCTCACGTAGCGAGGGGCATTGGGGACGTCGGCTTCACCGCTGTGAACAGTAATGCCAAACCCGAGTTCTCTGGCTTTTTCAAAAAGATGGGCGAATGGCTTCGAATCAAATCCGACTTCGTTATCGGCCAGGTCCACACCCACAAAACTATCTTGATTTTCAAATGCAAAGTTAAATACTTTTGTAGCGACGTCTACAGAAAAAATTCTTTGTGCTATACAAATTAACCCCGTGGCCATTCCGAATTTTTTTTCAGCTTGTTTGCAACCACGAACAACGGCCTGATGAGCTTTGTTAAAGTCTAATTCTTTATGTCCCTCTACTAGAAATGAAGGGGCATAGCGTAACTCTAATATACGAATTCCCTCTTGGTAAGCATCTTCACAAGCTTCAAAAGTCAATCGTTCAATAATTTCTTCTGAAGACCAAAGTTTTTGAGTATCTAAAAATTTATTGAGAACGGAGCCTAAATCAGCCATTGGCTCAGTAATTAAAAATTTATCGCGAAAAGCTTGTTCGCTAGGTAAATCTATACCTACCTGCGGCGCAAGTTCTTTAATAGTTGAGTGTCGAACGCAGAGTTCTAAATGGCGATGAAGTTCTACTTTGGGTATTTGTCTTAAATTCATAGTTATTAGAATAGGTACTCCTTTACTAAAGAGCAACTCTAGCACAAAGTGCAGGGTTTCATAAAGGCTCTAGAATTGACTTTAAAGACCCTCTCTCATAAAACCAACATAAAAATCAACTAAAGTCTTGTAACAAGAGAGTAAATTATGAATCTCGAACCCATTTCCCCTAAAATCAAACTTTCTGGAAACCCCTCACAACCGCCACAGTATTCTATTTGTGCAAAATTAAAAAATGGCGAAGAGCTTCGGCTAGTAGATCCCAAAGCCACACGTGCCATGGTGGCTTTAATGGATATGCAAGCGGTCATGGGGGGAGCTGCTAGCCATTGGGGAGGACCTGCCGCATTTGCAGAATTAATGTCAGCAGTACATGGTTTTGTTTATTACTTATCGGAGAAAGAAAATAAAAACTGGTATGAATTATTTCATATTGTTAATGATGCTGGTCACTGTGAGAACGGGTTGTATGCTTTGAAGGCTAACTATGGTCAGTGCGGGTTAAATCTTAATTCATTAAAGGGATTCCGTTCCATTGAGAGTGGTTTGACAGGACATGGTGAAGCTCATTTGTTTCCTGAAGGAGTTTATATAAGTAATGGGCCTTTAGGTTCAGGTCTGCCTCAAGCTCAGGGCTTAGCTATTGCGGATAGATTATCCGGCAATCGACGAATTACAGTAACGGCGATTTCTGATGGGGCATGCATGGAAGGTGAGGCGCGAGAAGCTTTAGCGGCTATTCCTGGTCTTGCTCAGAAAAATAAATTGAACCCTTTTATAATGGTTATTAGTGATAACAACACAAAATTAAGTGGTAGAATTGATGATGATGCTTATTCTATGGAAGGAACTTTTCGTTCTTTAGCGGACTTTGGTTGGAAAGTGATTCAAGTGCCGCAAGGTAATGACTTACAGACTTGTTTAACAGCTTTTGAAGAAGCTGTGGAGTTTGTTAAAAACCATCCACAAACACCTGTGGCCATACACGCAAAAACGGTCAAAGGTTTTAGTGTTAAGAGCACTGAAGTTTCGGCCTCAGGCGGACATGGTTTTCCTTTAAAAAAACCTCAAGAACTAGATGCTTTTTTGAGTGAGATCTATGCTTCAGCTAATGTGCCTTCAGAATTTACTGCCTGGGCCCACGATATGATTATTGAAAGTGAAAATAAAACATCGAGTTCAAGTTCTTCTAACTCTGTACTTAGTGAAAAAGTACAGGAAGGTGTAGCCAAAGCTTTAATTAAAATGCGACAACAGGGATATCCCATAGTTTCTGTTACTTCTGATTTGCCGGGCTCTACAGGTGTGGCTGCTTTTCGCAAAGAATTTTCCGTTGAACAAATTGATGTCGGTGTGGCTGAATCAAATATGGTGAGTGTGGGCATAGGACTTTCTAAACAAGGGTTTATTCCCGTTGTAGATACATTTTCACAATTTGGTGTGACCAAAGGGGCATTGCCGATGATTATGTCGGCCCTTTCACAAGGACCCATTATAGCTATTTACTCTCATGCAGGTTTTCAAGATGCTGCGGATGGCGCTTCTCATCAAGCATTGAGTTATTTAGCCATGACCCACGCCATTCCTCATACGGATACTTTTGTTTTAAGTTGTTCTAGTGAAGCTGAGCAGTTGTTAACTCAGGCTATTCAAGGCTTTTCTGATAATATGAAAAATGGAGAAACACCTCGTTCGAAAATATTTTTTCTGGGCCGGGAAAACTTTCCCCGTTGGGTAGAATCTGAAACTGAAAGTTATCAATTAGGCACGGCTAAAGTAGTTTTCAACAATTCTGCAGACTATAGTAAATCAGTAACAATAGCTGCTGCGGGTCCATTACTTTTTCAAGCATTGAAGGCAGCAGAAAAATTAGCTCAAGATAAAATAGGTTCAATTGTTGTCAATCCAAGTATAATTAATCATGTGGATAGGGAAACTTTTAAGAGTTGTCTAAAGCAAACAGAGGGTTTGTTGTTAACAGCAGAAGACCATCAGGTTGTCGGGGGTCTAGGTTCTGTATTAACTCATGCTCTAGCCCAAGAAGGACTTGTTAAAAAAGTAAAATCACTGGGCGTTGCAGATCAGTTTGGTCAAAGTGCATATAAAGCCAGTGAGCTGTATAAGAAGCATGGGTTGGATGCCGAGGCGATGGTTAATGCTGCCAAACAGCTTTTAGATGCTTAGTTTTTAAGAATCTTGTACATACTAACGTTGTGCTTTATGATAAAAACATCATATGGATCAGTTTTTACAAGAAAATGTTTTAATTATAAGTTTGAGTGTTTTCATCACAGTGCTTTTTATAATGGCACTGTGGGAAGTATTAGGTCCTAAGCGTCCTCGTCGAGTTAAAAAATCTAAAAGATGGTTCAATAATTTTGCCCTTATCTTTTTAAATACATTAATATTGCGTTTTTTGATGCCGATTTCGCTTATCGCCTTAGCTTTATTTAGTCAGGAGCGCGGTTGGGGAGTTTTTAATTATACAGATTGGCCACTTGCTTTAGAAGTAGTTTTAGCCTTTGTATTTTTTGACTTTGCCATCTATTTGCAGCATGTGCTTGTTCACGCGGTACCACTTTTGTGGCGATTACATCAAGTTCATCATGCAGATATGGATTTAGATGTCACATCAGGAGCGAGATTTCATACTTTAGAAATGATTTTATCAATGTTAATTAAGTACAGTCTAGTTGTTATGATTGGCCCACCTATATTAGCTGTGGTCATTTTTGAAGTGGTCTTAAATGCGGCGGCCATGTTTAATCATTCCAATGTAAAAATGCCTGAGCTAGTAGATAAAATTTTACGTTGGATAATCGTCACACCTGATATGCATCGAATTCATCATTCTACTAAAGTGGTAGAAACCAACAGTAATTTTGGTTTTAATTTGCCGTGGTGGGATCGAATTTTTGGCACTTACATTGCCAATCCCCAATTGGGACAGGAAAAAATGAATATTGGTTTAAACTATGTCAGTGATGAAGAAGAAGCCTCTACCCTTTGGGGAATGTTAAAAATGCCATTTACGCAAAATCAATCTGACGACTATACTATGTTAAGAGGTAGAGACACTTAATATTAAGATTGTTCAGTCTTTTCTTTCTCTGTTTCCTTTTGGTTTTGAGAATCACTTTGTTTGAGTTGTTCACTTTTTGAAGAATCAGTGACATCTATTTCATCTTCGCTGATTCCCTTTTTAAAACCACGGATGGCTTGTCCCAGTGATTTTCCCAATCCAGGTAAACGATTGGCACCGAAAAGTACTACAATGATTGCGACGACTATTAATATTTGCCATATAGATGGGCTCATAATTACTCCTTAAATAGGGCACTAAATACACTTTATATCAGGCCTTAGTTTTCGCCAAGTTATTGGTTTGTCTTTTTTTAAATCTTGTTTTCTTTCTTCTTTTTTTATTTTTAAACCCTTGTTCTTCAAAAATTTGGGGCATAAATGTTTTGTATTGTTGCTTCCAATAGAGACTCTGCTCACAGCTCAGACTATGGTCGCGTTCGGCTATAGCCAGTGCTAATTGGAAGGCTTCATTCTTGAGTACGGCCAGACGGCGTCGAACCCCTTTTTTGTCAAAACTATCAGTTTTTTGCAAAACACTTTGCATTTGCAAAGATTTTGCAAGGGCATTTTGTTCATAGTTAAACATACCCAGCTCATCCTTCATAAAGACTTTTATTTGCTCATTCTCTAATATGTCCTTGGCTTTTATTGGTACATCATGATCTTTAAAAAAAGAAGATCTTAAGACGGCAAGAACAAACATGGCAAAGAGTTCAACCGGTTGTTCTTTGTTTAAAGGATAATCATGATAGTTTTGCATATATCTTACAAATATTTTGCGGCTTTCAGTTTCTAAAATTACTTTATCAAGAGTTGGAGAAATATATTTGAGTACACCTAAATCATGACAATCTAAGAATGGTAATAAAGGCTCCTTAAGGCGAAGAAATTTTAAAAATTCTTCTCTTCTTCTTGGTAGAGCTGACAAAGACAGAGACTCTGCTGTTGTGGCTATGGCTTGTCGTAAATCGGATTCGATAGAGAATCTAATTTTATGAGCCAATCGAATCGCTCTTAAAATTCTTATAGGATCTTCAATTAGCCTTTCTGTAGGATTGCCAATAATACGAATGCACCCTTTTTTTAAATCTTGTCGACCATTGGCGTAATCGATAACTTCATTTTTTATAGGGTCGTAAAATAGAGCATTAATTGTAAAATCTCGACGAAGAGCATCTTGTTCAGGACTTCCCCAGAAATTGTCGCCAATGGGTACTTCTTCATCTAGTTTTTCCTCTTCTCTAATATCACGTCGAAAAGTAGCTACTTCAAATTGTTGTTCTTGTCGTTTTACTAAAACAAGACGAAAGCGTTTTCCAATGATATACGATTGCGGGATGATTCTTTTAACATCACTAGGGTGAGCATCTGTGGCAATATCAAAATCTTTGGGCTCAATACCTAATAGCAGGTCTCTTACACAACCACCTACTAAATAGGTTTTAAAACCTTTTTTTTGTAGTGCCTCGACTATTCTAAAAGCTCGATGGTCAATCCATTCCGGGCTTAAAAGAGGTATTTTGTTTTCGGTCATGCGTTACTTCTCAAATCTTCAAAAAAAACGGCTACATTCAAAGCATGCCTTATTTAGACAACTTTAATTATCAAATTCTTGGTCCAACTTCAGCTCCAAAATTAGTTTTTCTGCATGGACTTATGGGTTCAGGGGCTAATTGGCGACGAATTACCCCAGCCTTTGAAAAAAACTATCAGATTTTGCTATTAGATCAACGGGGACATGGCAGAAGTTTTCATCCTCAAGGGCCTTATACACCTGAAGCCTATGCTGACGACTTGAATCAAATCCTGATGGAGCTAAATTGGCCGACAATTTATTTAGTAGGTCACTCAATGGGTGGACGCAATGCGTTAGTTTTTGCAGATAAATATCCTGAGAAAGTTAAGAAATTGGTCATTGAGGATATTGGTCCTCATCTTAACTGGGAGGCTGGAGAAAGAATCTCAAAGATGATTCAATCTATACCTACTCCTTTTTTAAATCGTTTAGAGGCAAAGAATTATTTTCAGGGTCCTTTTTTGGATGAACGAGGTCAAACAGAATCCGCTAAAGTTTTAGGTCAATATCTATATGCAAATATTGCGGAAAGTGCCCAAGGTGTGCAGGATTGGCGTTTCTCAAAAGCCGGAGTATTAGCCAGCATCGAAGAGGGAAGAACCCATGAACGTTGGAAAGAACTACAAAATCTGAATATTCCAACATTGATTATTAGAGGAGAATTCTCAGAAGAACTAAAACAGGAAGTGTATGAAAAGATGCTAACTCAAAACAAATTTATTCAAGGTCGAGTCATTTTAGGGTGCGGACATTGGGTGCATTCAGAAAAACCAGAGGAATTTATTAAGATTCTCAGTAACTTTTTGACATCTTAAGGCGAAGTGGTAATTAAAAACAGTGAAATTTGCAGAATTGAAGTTGCACCCCAAGATTTTAGCTGTCGTAGAAGAACTGGGGTATAAAGAATGTACACAAATCCAAGAGTCGGCGATTCCTTTGTTGTTAGAGGGAAAAGACGTGGCGGGCCTATCTCAAACAGGAACAGGCAAAACCGCGGCTTATCTACTTCCTCTGATGGAACGATTTATTCGCTCCAAAGAGGGTGAGACCGATGAAGATAATAAAAAACGTCAAATAGAGGCCTGGAAAGAAACAAATTTCTTTCTCATTCTTGTTCCTACACGAGAGCTGGCAGAACAAGTTCGTGAAAATGTGAAAAAGTTTGGTTCACACTTGGAAATTGACTCCATAGCTGTCTACGGCGGGATGTCTTATGAGCCACAAAAAAGAGCCCTCAATCGAGGTGTGCAATTTGTAATTGCAACACCTGGTCGTCTTATTGATTTATACAAAGAACACATTATTGATCTCAATCAAGTCCGCGCCATTGTTTTTGATGAAGCTGATCGCATGTTCGATATGGGTTTTAAAGAAGATACAAAATTTATATTAAAACGCATTCCTAAAGATCGACAATTTGTTGTCTTTAGCGCGACATTAAATTTTGACGTTCTCAATGTGGCCTATGAGTTTGGCTCTCATCCTGTAGAATTAAATATTTCAAAAGATCAAGCCAAAGCTGAAAACGTCGTCGATGAAGTCTTTCATATTGGGGAAGATAGTAAGCCTCAATATCTTTTAAGCTTGTTGAAAAAGCATGAACCTCGACAAGCCATAATATTTAGCAATTTTAAGAACCAGGTTCAAAGAATCGCTGAGTTTTTAACTAAGAATGATGTGCCGGCAATGGGTATTTCTAGTTTATTGACCCAAGCCCAACGCAATCGAGTGATGGCGCAATTTAAAAGCTCTGAAAATAATCGAAATATACTTGTGGCTACCGATGTTGCGGCCCGGGGTTTGGATGTTAAAGGTGTGGACATGGTTATTAATTATGAACTCCCTGATGATCCAGAAAACTATGTCCATCGCATTGGCCGCACTGGTCGCGCAGGTGAAAAAGGCATAGCTTTTAGTTTAGCCTGTGATCGTGATGTAGATGCTTTAGCACGTATTGAGAAGTTTATTGAACATGGTGTTACCATTGGCTGGATGGATGAAGCCGACTTATTAAAAGGATTCATAGAATTTCCGAAATTTGAACATAAAAAATCTTGGAATCAAAACGGGAAGGCAAGACCCGGGCAAAAATCTCACCGAGATGATCGTCGAAGAGATAAAAAAGATTTTAAAAATAAAAAACCATTTCACAAGCGAAGCAATAAAAATGAGAATCCCATAGCTAAGGACTCACACCGCGATCGTATCACTGGGAGACATCAATCAAAAAGTTCAAGTGAAGTAAAGCCAACGCTCAAAGTAGAAAACAAGACTATTAAAAATTCAAAAAGAAAAACTTATAAACATCGACCTAAAAATGAACGCTTCCATCCGGATAACAATCCACTGCGCAAGAATGTGCCATTAGAGAAGAGCGCTTCTGAAAATAAAATCATAGGCTTTTTTAAGAAACTATTTAGTTAAATCCATTTAAAATTTCTAAAGATTTGATTGCAGGACTTAACAATTGTACGAAAACCATCTTGGTGACCTCGGCAGGACATTACTATGGCCTTTTTGTCTTTTACAAATACAACTTGTCTTACCTGGCGATGGCTTTTGTTATGAATTAGATCAATTAAGAAGCCTCTCTTATTTTCGATTGTAACTTTTTGTGTGCCTAAGACTTGGAAGCCTAAGCGAGGGTAAGTCTTTACCCAATCGCGCATGTATTGATTCAAAGTTTTAGACTTATTTAATGAGTCTAAGCGAACTGTCAAAAGGGGTTGAACTCCTTTTTGTGATTGAGGAGCTTTGTAAACAGTGGCAATAAACTTTTGTTCTTTAGGAACTTCACTGTGCAACCAATTAGTTTTTTCCGAACTCACTTCAAAACCAAGAGGGCTTCTAAATAGTCCGATATCTATTTTTAAAAAATCAGAACTAGATGTCGCCGGCATGGGCGCAGATAAAACATAAATGTTAAAAAAAGTTAAGAAACTAAATAAGAGATATTTCATGGCTCCATTTTAGCGGAACTTGTTAGAGTAGTGCAAGACTTAGGTGGATGAAATGCTGTTCTAAAAATTTGGTGTGTTCCTTGTAGGTTACTTGAAAAGTAAATGTATTTTCCATCTGGACTAAAGATGGGGTCGAGTTCCATCGTAGAAAAATATGTAAGGCGTTTTATACATCTTTCTTTTAAATCATAAACAAAGAGTTCGTAATTATCATATTCTGCCATATTTGATGTGAATAAGACAAAATCACCATCCGGATGCCATTGTGGAGCGAGAGAATAATGTATTCCTTCATCAATTCTTATGGTGCCTTTTCCTCTTAAATCACCAATAACAATATTTGAATAAAGAAAATCTTTTTGTAATTCCACCCAAGCCATCTTTTTTGTTGTCTTATGTTCCTGAGCTTGAATTTCATGATGGGGGGAGTTACTAATTTGAATGCGCTGCCATTTATTTCTGCGTTTGACCAGCTTATAGACATCAATTTGATCATGATTAAGAGACGAAATCAGTAATTCATTCTTGTTAAGAATAGAAGAGGTTCCATCAAAATGTAGTGAGTTTGTTAGCCTTTCTATGGAGTAACCTTCACGATCACTTTTGTAGATTTCAAAACCTTCTATAGGTAAAATGGGTCTTAATAAATCTACTGTATTATTACTTAAAGGTGGTTGTAATTTTGACGTGCTATATTTTCTGACTAAATAAGGAAATTCTTTATCCTCATCTGTTGTGCTTTCATAAACTATTTGTTGAGAATTGTCTATAAACTGTGGGTTGATTAATTGACCATCTTGAAAAGTGATTCTTTTCTCTTGCTGAGTTGAAAGATCAAGCATGTAAACTTGTGAGTGTTGATGTTTCGATCGTTCACTGGATACAAACAGCATATACTGATTATCTTTTGATAAATGGGGAAAACGATTCACGCCCTGTTTTGTAATTTGTAAAAGTCTTTCTTGAACAAAACCCGATGGAGGTATGGGATGGGGTTTGTGAGAAATATTCTTAGTAGAATTTAAGCTCTGACAAGCGCTTAAATAGAGTCCACCTGAAAAGAATAAGAAAAAATATTTCATCTATAATAAATCGGCATGTAATGCTTTTTGCAAGAGGGATGAAGGGTTGATTTTTGCCAAATTCTGGCGAGTTACCCATTTTACTTTCTCATTTTGAGAAGGGGTTTTGCTTGTCTTTATAATTTTCATATATATTTCGTGATGTGTAATGTTGTGCTTAACATGAAAATGGATGGGAGCTTTTTTCTTTTTCACAGCTGAACCTGGGAAGACCCACTGTCCTTTCAAGAAAGGAAGGTAATCATTTTTTATTAATGCAATTTTATTATTTTTTTGATGAAGTTCAACTTTCCATTCCCAATATTCATTTTGTCTTTTTGGTTTTTTAAGAGGGAGTTCATTCTGTGTGCCTTTTAAGCTGGACTGACAATTTTTAGCCATTGGACATAAATGACAATATGGGTTTTTGGGTCGACAAATTGTAGCTCCCAATTCCATAAGAGCTTGATTAACTATGGAAGGAGTCCCTTGTTGTGCCAACTGATCTACTATACTTTGCAATTGTTTTCTTTCATTGGCTTTCCACCAGGGCAAAGACAAATTATAAAAACGACTAAGTATGCGAATGACATTACCATCTAAAACGCCCACTTTTTCTTCAAAGGTCAAACTACTTATAGCTCGGGCTGTATAGGGACCAATGCCCGGTAGTTTGATTAATTCTTCCCAAGATTTTGGAAACTCACCCAATTTATAAACTTGTTGTGCGCACTTATGTAAATTTCTAGCCCGACTATAATACCCCAAGCCTGACCAAGCAAAGAGAACATCTTCGAGTGGTGCTGTAGCTAAAGCTTTTAATGTAGGGAACAATTTCATAAATTTTTCGTAGTAAGGCAAAACCCCTACAGAAGTAGTTTGCTGTAACATGGTTTCAGAAATCCAAATAGGATAAGCCTTTTTGTGTTGGCGCCAAGGTAATCTTCGAAAATTTTCTTTGTACCACTTTTCAAGTTTTGGGATATTCATAACAGTCAAGTTAACAGTTGAGTTAATGACCTGTAAAGTCTTTAGCTTTCTTCTTTAAGATATTTTTTCTATAAATTTTTCTTTATCAATCTCCGCATACATACCAAAGCTATCTATAAGAATCCCTTTTAGATGGGGTTGTTTACATGTAATGGCATAGACTATCACTTCTTCGTTGGGGTTTGAATCTCCTTCAATGCGAAAAGTTTCATCAATTTGTAAATAATGAGTATCGAGTTTTTTATTGTCGTGATAAAGTTTTCCGTTTTTAAAAACAAATTGGTTATCATAACCTTGTACTTTTAAAATATTAATGCGGTCTAATAAAGTTTCCATGGGTCCTCTTTTTTTTAGGTTTATGATAGAGTAGGTGGGGCTCAATTTCTTCATCGATGACTTGCGCTCCTGGGCTAAAGGTTAAGTAAGACCAAATCCATTGTACAAACACCATCAGCTTATTGCGAAAACTAACTAAATAGTAAATATGAATAATTGACCAAACCAGCCAACCGAAATATCCATTAAAAGTTATCGAACCAAAATCAACGACGGCACTGTTTGTACCCAAAGTGGCCATTTGGCCCCAGTTTTTGTAGGCAAAAGCACCAATAGCTTTACCCTTTAGTTTTTTGCCAAGATATTTTCCTTGTTGTTTGGCTACAGAGGCTAAACCAGGTAATAGATTTCCATTTTTATCCTTACAATAGGCTTGATCTCCAATGCAATAAATGTTTTCTTGCCCTTGTACTTGTAAATAATCGTTAACTATAATTCGCCCATCGGGGCTTTTTCTAAAAGGTAGAAGCCAATTTATTGTTGTAGGTACAACACCAGTAGCCCATACCACACAATGACTTTCAAAAAATTGACCATTCATTAATTTAACTCCATTTTCATTTATATCAGACACTTCTTGATTTAAATAAATATCCACACCCATATCGTGTAACTTGCGAAAGGCTTTTTCTGACAAATTGTGAGGAAAAGTTGGAAGTAAACGGTTTCCCTTTTCGAGGAGCACCACATTGGCCTTGTCACGATGATGGAATGTTTTAGGTTGATTCATTAACCCTAACTGACAAAGACTTCCCGCCATTTCCACACCCGTAGGTCCGCCGCCAACTATTATAAAAGTTAAGTAAGCATTGAGTTCATTGATGGAACATTGCTTGGCAATTTCTAGATTTAACAACACCTTATTGCGTATGTTGCGAGCATCTTTTAAAGTTTTAAGTGGGAATGAATATTTTGACCACTCCTTATGATTGTAATAAGTCGTTTTTGAGCCACAGGCTAAAATGAGAACGTCATATGTAATTTGCATGTTTTTTAGTTGTACTTTTTGCTGTTCGAGAAGTACGCTTTCAAATTGATCAAATATAAAATGAACGTTCTTGTATTTTTTGAACTCACTTCTCACTGGAGAGCATATATCAGCTGCGGATACTGCTGCGGATGCGACTTGATAAAGTAAAGGCTGAAATAAGTGATAATTATTTTTATCTACTAAATATATTTCAAAATTTTTATTTTGACTGAGTTCTTTACATGCTTCTAAACCACCAAATCCAGCACCAATTATTACTATATTCATAAGTGAAAAAGTTATATCATCAATTTAACAGTTAATTTTTAAGATTCTGTTTTAAAGATCATTAGACATCTTAACATTCTTTCAGTAAGTGTAGAGAACACACGACGTCTTTTAAGGACAAGGTACAGGTTTGGAACGGTTAAGTTTAAGTGATAAACAACAAGTAAAATTAGGTTTATCTTTAGGTTTTCTAGCTTCTATTACGCTAATTGGTTATGAAGTGGCACGAAGCGCTTCCTATACCTTATTCAAGTTTGATTATGGCACTGAGAACTTACCTATAGTAATGACTTTTATTCCCCTAGCGGCCATTGCCTCTTTATTTATATATGATCTTATGTTGAATAAATGGGGGCCCAAATGGACTTTAATGCTATCTACACTCATTTCAGCTGTTACATTTTTCCTCTGTTATATTGGTTTACTCTTTAAAGTAAAATTGGCATCAGGAGTCTTATTTGTTTTTCGAGAGATTTATATTGTTATACTTATTGAGCAATATTGGTCATACATCAATAGTGGCATTACCAAAGAAATGGCTCGCCAGTTGAATGGGCCTCTTATTGGTATATCTACTTTGGGTTCTATGGTTGGTGGGTTATTGTTGGGGTTTGCAACAAAATCATTGGGAACTTTGAATATGTTACTGATACCTATTTTGTTGTGCATTCCTGCATTTTTTATTTCCCATATCATCTATAAAAAATTTGGTGAGCCCATGGCTCAAAAAAAGCCTCATAACTTTTTCAAAGTAACCGGCTTAAAATCACTATTTAGTAATAAACGACTAAGTTTTCTATTTTTTGTCATTGTGTTTACTCAATTAGTAGCGACGGTTTTAGATTTGGCTTTTCAGAGTCGAGTTCAAGAGGCCTTTCCCCAATTAGATGAGCAAACATCGAAGTTAGGATTTTTTTATGGCACATTAAATGGTGTGGCTCTTTTTTTTCAATTTATACTCACTCCATTTTTACTTCGATATGTTAAACCCGTAACAGCCTTTTTATTTATTCCAATTGTAAACTTGGTTCTTTGCAGTTGGTCGTTGGTGGATATGAGTATTTATTCCATTGGTCTTGCACTATTAATGTTCAAGGCATTGGATTACTCTCTGTTTAGAGCAACGAAGGAAACCTTTTACATTCCTTTGAGTTTTGATGAACGTTATCGAACAAAAGAAATAATAGATGTTTTTGCTTATAGAACGAGTAAAGGTATGACGTCATTGTCAATAACACTACTCAAGAGTTTTGTAAGGTTTTCTGATCTACTGTACACGGGAATTGCCACCATCGGCGTGGGCTGCTGGCTGTTCTTTGCATACAAAATAAAATCAGAAAACGCTGAAAACTAAGTAGAGGTTTTTTGACAGTTCCACGACTTTGATGCAACATATTCACATATGAAAATTATAATAGCACTTTATATTTGTTTGGTTTCTTGTAGTAGCTGGGCGTATTCCAAAAAGAATCATTGTAATCCCACTGAGCTCCAATTAAAAAATTGTCCATTAGATACACAGGGTTATCGATTTCACTTTTTAGATGATAAAATTTTAATCCACGATGGTGTGTGGAGAAATCTTGAGAAGTTTCCTTTGCAAGGCAAGGAAACAGAATGGCAAAACATTTACATTAAGAAAATTGGCAGATCTGTTTTTGTAGAAATCTTAGTGTGGACAGCCCCTTATGGAGAAGCTCAGGTCCAAAATTTAAAATGGTATGTTTATAAGATAGATCATAGCCGACTGCATATATTAGCCGAAAATATTGTGCAAAGGCGCAACAAAAACTTTAATTCAGGTGAACCCCCTTATTTTTTTGATAATATGACTCCACATGCTTTAAAAGATAAAAAAGGTAAGGCGTACTTGTTTTATAAAGGTAAAGAAAAAAAACTTTAGGAGGTTTTTGTGAAGAATTTAATATTATGTGCTATATTAATTTTTGGAGGCTTAACTGTAAATGCTCAAGAAATGGCGGTTACTGGTGGCATGCAAACAACAGATGTGGATACTGATATGTCAGGAGTTGATTTAAGTTCAGGTACAGGTTTTTATGGTGGCGTGTTAGGTTTTATCGAGGCGGGAGATGGAAATTACTTTAGATCAGGAGCTTTGATTTCAATGAGAAGTTTTGAAAGTAACTTAGCTGGTGGGATAACATACAAAGCAGAGTTAACAGGAATTGATATACCTCTTACATATTTAATGATGTTTAGTGAAAATGCAGGCGTATATGGTGGTTTAAAATTAGGCTTAAATGTTTATGAAGGTTGTTCTGTCTCAGGATCATCTTTACCATGTATCGATCCTGATGCCACTGGCATGTACTATTCTGCAAGTGTGGGAGGACACTTCCGTTTTGTGCCTAATTTTGGGGTAGAAGTAGAATTCAATTTAGGTTTAAGTGAAATCGCAGATGATGTGGATTACAAATCCAGCTTAGCCGCCGGACTCGTTTATCTCTTCTAAAAATTAGCTCTTATATTTTGAAAAGCTTGGCTCAGGTTGCCGCGATTAGCAGCGGCACCTTGAGCAAAATCGGGACGACCGCCACCTTTTCCGCCCATGTCACCAGCAACCTGCTTTAAAATTTCTCCGGCCTTATAAGGACCGACTAAATTTTTTGATACAGATACAACTATGGGATGTGAAGTTTCTCCTTCACCCACAACAATCACGACACCACTTTGAATTTTATCGCGTATTTTGTCAGAAATTTCGCTTAACACTTTTCTGTCATCCATGGGCACATCTGCAGTCACGAGTTTAGAAGTTACTCCGTCAAAAGTGAAATCCTTAGCTGTAGAAATAAAATCATCAATGTTTATCTGCTGGCCTTTAGCTTTTTGCAACTCCTTTGAGATATGTTTAATCTCTTCACGTTGTTGATCGAAAAACTCACCTACAGACTTTTGGTTTTCATACAAATAGTTTTCCCAGTCGCCTTTATACCCAACTTTAGAGCGTGTTTCTTCATTTTCACGGGTATTTTTCATTAAAAACTGAACCGCCTTGCTGCCGGTAATGGCCTCAATACGGCGAACTCCGGCACTTACTCCACTTTCGCTAACAATTTTAAAGGCTCGAATATAACCCGTATTTTTTACGTGTATGCCTCCGCAAAGTTCTTTGGAAAAATCACCCATGGCGATCACACGAACTTCATCTCCATATTTTTCTCCAAACAAGGCCACTGCACCCTCTGCAATGGCTTGTTGGTGAGACATGTTGGCGGCTTGAACTTCTTCGTATTTTTCAATTTCTGCATTGACCAAGTTTTCAATTTGCACAATTTGCTCAGAAGTTAGAGGTTGGTTGTGAGTAAAGTCAAAGCGCAACCTTTCAGGTTCTACTAAAGAACCCGCTTGATTGACGTGGGAGCCAACTACTTTTTTTAAAGCGGCGTGCATAAGGTGTGTGGCTGAATGATTATTGGCAGAGTCTTGTCGACTTTTAGCATCCACCTTTAGAGCAACGGATTCATTGATGCCAATTGAGCCTGAGGTTACTTTTATATGGTGATAAAAAACATCCTGAGATTTGGTGCAATCTAAAACATCAGCAAAGCCTTTAGCTGTTTCAAGAGTGCCTGTATCACCCACTTGACCACCACTTTCTGCATAATAACAGGTGGGGCTACACACGAGTAATCCGATCTCTCCTTCATTAAGCGAATCTACAACTTGATTATTTTTGGCGAGCCATAAAATTTTAGCTTGGTCGTGCAAGCGATCGTAACCCGTAAAATTTGTTGGTCCATGAGCATTTAATATTTTTTGACTTTCTTTGATTAAAAAAGCGGCATCTGCAGAAAGAGCTTTGCCTTTCCATGAAGCTTTTGCAATTTCCTTAGCTCTTTGCATGTGTTTATGGAAATCACTTTCATTAACTTGTATGTGATGTTCTTTGGCTACGAGTTGAGTTAAATCCAAAGGAAAACCATAAGTGTCGTAGAGTTTAAAGGCAAACTCTCCCGATAATATATTCTCATTTTTATTTTTTAATCTTTGGACTTCATTTTGTAAAATATCTGTGCCTTGATCTAATGTTTTCAAGAATCTTTTTTCTTCATCCCTCACGGTTGATTGAATTAACGACTCTTGTGCCACTAACTCTTTATAGTGGTGGCCCATTAATTTTATGACTTCGTCTACAGCAGCAGGTAAAAGTGAAGCTTCTTTGGATAAATTGCGACCATAACGAATAGCTCTTCTCATTATGCGACGAAGAACATAACCTCTGCCCTCATTGCTAGGTAATACACCATCGGCAATTAGAAAAGCTGTAGCTCGCGCGTGATCAGCCAAGACCCGGTAAGCCACATTGTCATTTTCAATTTTCTTTAATTCTTCTCCCTTTAGGCGGCGAGTATCGTAAATATATTGACCGTGGCACAAGCGCCCTAATTGGTCTAAGATTTGACGAAAGGCATCTGTGTGGTAGTTACTGAGTTCTCCTTGAAGAACTGCAGCTAAACGTTCCAACCCCATACCCGTGTCTATAGATGGATTAGGGAGGGGAGTTTTATTGCCTTGCTCATCTTCATAGAATTGCATAAATACTAAATTCCAAATTTCTATATAGCGATCGCCCTCACCACCCATTACATTTTGTTTGGGGTCTCCACCCACTTCGGGCCCTAGATCGTAAAAAATTTCTGAGCAGGGTCCACAAGGGCCGGAATTGCCCATGCGCCAAAAGTTATCTTTTTCACCAAAGCGATAAATTCTTTCTTTAGGAATGCCTTCCTGTTTTTCCCAAATCTCAGCGGCCTCATCATCGTCTTGAAAAACAGTGACATAAAGCTTGTCTTTGGGGATTTTTAACTCTTGAGTGAGGAATTGCCAAGAAAGGCGAATGGCTTCTTTCTTAAAATAATCACCAAAAGAAAAGTTACCCAGCATTTCGAAAAAAGTATGATGGCGAGCAGTAAAGCCAACATTTTCCAAATCATTGTGTTTGCCACCCGCGCGCACACATTTTTGGGCAGTAACAGCTCTTGTGTAATCTCTTTTTTCCAGTCCAGTGAAAACATTTTTAAATTGGTTCATACCGGCATTGGTAAATAACAGGGTAGGATCATTTTCTGGAATCAGTGAAGAGCTTTCGACTTCAGCGTGACTGTGTTCTCTAAAGTAATCAATAAATTTTTGGCGAATTTCATTTAGTTTCATAAAGTACTTTCTTTATAGTTGATAAGGTAAAACCACGACTTTGTAAAAATCTTGTCGGTTTTTGTTTTTCTTCATATTTATAATCTTGCCAATTGACAAAACGATTGTCTAACAAAGTTAAACATTTTTCTTGTTCTTTCTCCTCATCCATTTGGGTGGCAGGTAGGTCTAAGTTTTTTAAATAGTTTTGTATATATAAATGTCCCTTTAGTTTACGGTGAAGAGAATCTGTTAGCTTTTGTGCGAGTTCTTCAGGACTTTTTAACCAACCCTTTTCCAGAGCGATATTCATGGCTTGCTCAAGACTTTCTTGGCTGTAACGTCCGGCCATTTTTCTTTTGAGTTCGGCGGGGGCATGATCTCTCTGTGCTAAATAACTGGCAATTTTATCGAGAGTTTTATAAACATCTTTTTCTAAGGCCTTATCCATGCCTTATATTTGACACATTATGGACGAAGCTTCAAGATTTTCGCGTTTTTTTAGGGGGGGGAGGGGGTGAAGAGCCGCTTTCTTCAAGTTCAACTTCAGATAGCTCATCCCAAGCGTTTGAAACTTTTTTCTGGTATTTAATATTATTCCGCCAGCGATCTCTTTCGTTTTCGTCAAACTGGTTAATTCCTCCAAAGCGAACGGCAAAGTCTTCATTGTTGTCTGTTAATCTCAGGGCTTCTTCATAAGAGATCAATTCATTTGAAACTAATTCAAATAAACTTTGATCAAAACTTTGCATGCCAAAAGTTACTTTCCCCTCTTCAATAGCTTTGGGAATTTCTTTTGTTCGGCCAGGGTTTTCAATCATTTCCCGTACGCGAGCATTATTTATCATAACTTCAACCGCGGGCACAAAGCCGGAACCGTCAATTCGCGTGGCTAAGCGTTGGCACATAATGGCTCTTAATACAGAACCTAATTGTAAACGAACTTGGCTTTGCTGTGTTTCTGAAAAAACTGATAGTATGCGATTGACCGACTCATGAGTGTCTAGAGTATGAAGTGTTGAAAGTACAAGGTGCCCCGTTTCAGCAGCGGTTAAAGCTGTTTCAATTGTGTTTCTATCGCGCATTTCACCAATAAAAATTATATCGGGGTCTTGCCTTAAAGAAGAGCGTAAAGCTGTGGGAAAATCAATGGCATCTACACCTAATTCTCTCTGAGTGATTATACTTTTTCGATCGCGAATGAGAAATTCAATGGGATCTTCTATAGTTAAAATATGTCGATTTTTATGGCGATTGATATAATCAATTATGGCAGCAATAGTTGTAGATTTTCCAGAGCCCGTTGCACCCGTCAACAATACAAGTCCTCTTTCGTAATTAGCAATTTTTTGAACAACAGGTGGTAAAAATAAATCTTTTAATTGGGGGACTACATGTGGAATGTTTCGAATTACTATGCGAGAAGTTCCTCTTTGACGAAAAACATTAATTCGGAAGCGACCAAGTCCTCTAATTCCATAACCTAGGTCCATTTCTTTTTTTATTTTGTAGTCTTCATATTGCCGTTCCGACATCAGATTTTGCACCAATTTTTCTATTAATTCACCCGTTAGTGTAGGAAGCGACTGAGCAATTGGTCGCAATTTTCCATGGCGTCTCATGACGGGCACAATTCCCGCCTTGAGGTGCACATCACTGGCCCCTTTTTCCACGGCGATTTTTAATAATTCGTCTAATTCTATAGTCATATCTGTGATTATTTTTCGGCATTTAAATCAAAAATCCTAAATATTAGTGGGTGACACCTGGCTTTGGTCGTGGGAAAAATAATTTATGAAGAAGTTTATTTATTTTTTTGCTACATGGGGATATCTGGGACGTTCACCCAAAGCGCCAGGCACAGTAGGGACAATTGGAACTCTACCTTTGGCTTATTTATTCTATCAATTCAATGATTATGGCTATGTGATTGCCACCTTTGTTTTTACTTTGTTTTCTCTTTTTATTTGCATAGCCTACGAAAATGTATTTCAAACTCACGATCCTCAAGAAGTCGTCATTGATGAAGTCGCAGGATTTTTAATTGCCATGACTTTGTTGCCATTCACATGGCAAGCCATTCTATTAGCTTTTGTATTGTTTCGTGTACTTGATATTTTAAAGCCATTCCCTATTGGTTGGGCTGATAAAAAGATTAAAGGAGGTTTAGGGGTTTTGGCCGATGACATTTTTGCTGGAGTTTTTAGTAATGTCATTTTACAAATAGTATACGTTAAAACCTCATGGTTAGGAGCTCAACTTGTCCAGTGATTTACAACTAGAAAAGCTTGTTAAGGAAGTAAATAAAATTTTTTTAGAAAAAAATTTGACCTTGGGTTTTGCTGAGAGTTGTACAGGAGGTTTACTCTCTTCATTAATGACATCTCAAGCGGGAATTTCAAAATATTTTAAAGGCACAGTTGTCTCTTATTCAGGTGAAATTAAACATAGTCTCTTAGGTGTGCCTAAACATTTAATGAAAACACTAGGAGAAGTGAGTCAACCCGTCGCAAAGCATATGGCAAAAGGTGCACGTCGCTCATTGAATTGTGATTGGTCCGTAGCGATCACAGGTATTGCTGGTCCTTCGGGAGGAACTCCTGAAAAGCCAGTAGGAACAGTTTGCTTTGCCGTCAGTGGTCCCGGTTATGAATATGTTGAGAGGTGCCTAATTGAAGGATCAGATCGCGTGGCCATTCAACAAGGTTCAGCCTTAAAAGCTTTAGAGTTGTTGAAGAATGCACTGGCTGCTCAATAATTATTTTTCCTTTTACTCCTGATTTACATATTCACATAGTTTATCGCGTTTGTTATATCCGGGTTCTTGAGGAGACATCAACAACAAACAAGTGTCATAGCCATTGTTTTCTAATACAGAATTTATGCGCTCTAGCTGCTCAAGGCTTAATGCTGGTGTTCGGCTAAGGATCCAAGCATATTTGCGATTGGGGTGGCCAACAATGGAATACTCGTAATTTTCACCAACTTTTAAAATCCAATAATCGCCACCGAAAGAAAAAATCCAGTCAAAGAGTTTAACAAAAGTAACTTCTAACTTGGAGTTTGTGGACTTGTCTACAACTCGTGCTCGTCCTTCAGCCACTGATCGGCTGCCATCATTTTTGTCACAGGAGTTGATCACCTTTATCATATCGTCATCCGTTAAACCATATTCAGCGGTGGTGTTTTTAACACATTGTTTTTGAAAAGACTGTGGGATGGCTGCAATTTCGTACCACTTTCCAAGGTACAAATTTAAATCAATCTTTTTCTCCGTTTCCACAGAATTAGAGGCTACAGAGTTGTGCCCAAAAATAAAAAAAATAAAGGTGACAAGTAAATTTCTAAAAATCTTCATGCAGCCTCCTATTTGAGAGTAAATATAATAAAATCATACTCAATTTAGAAATCTATTTTCAATTTATAATTTTTCCCTAAATTAATGCAGTTGTTCGCAAAAAAAGATGCTGGAACCTTTTTTAGAAGTTAAAAGCGGTAGAAAAAAGTCAGGCAAGGGGTTAAGTGCATTTAAAAAAGAATATAGCAATGCAAAGAGCGTGATAATTGATCCTGAAAATTATAATCAATTTGAGTTAGATCCTATACAGTTTTTAGAGAATCTATAAAATCTTCCCAAATTAAAATTTATTCATAACTGTATACAGTTTGGCACTTGCCTAAAAGGCTTTATATATTCAAAAACTTCTATATTTAGGCTTAGCCCCCAAATTATCTAATTATTCTGGCATTTTAATTGCTTTAAAGTGTTTTTTATAAAACATTTTAAAGTGGGTGTGCATTGAGATTCTTAATTGGATGGATGGTTTTTTTTGGGTTGTTTGGGTCATCCTTTTGCTTTGCCACTCAGGAGTCTCTTCTTAAGCAATGGCAAGAACCCATTTTAAAAGAGCTACAAAAAAGTTTGCCTAAAAAGCCTGGGCAAAATATCACCTTACCTCCGAGTATCCAGTTTGCCGTTAAAAGAATTTTTGCTCCTGTTTTTAAATCGCGCGGACAATTTGCGGCTTATAAACTGACTGGAGCTAAAATTAATGATGATTTTAAACTAGTAATAGAGATTGCAACCCTATCTTACTTCAAAGGTACGACAGATAAAGAATGGGTCGAGGGTAGTTATCGCGCCGGTAGCCAATATCTTATGGGTAACTATCGCATAGTCTTACACAATGATGAACTTAAAATTCCTGGAATTCCAAATCTAGTTAGAGTGGTAAAAGATAAAAATAATACTGAGCATGGGGATAATACCAAAGATAATCGTGTTGAGGGCGAATTGCATTTGACGTTCCCATTTAATGATATTGAAAGCCTTTCAAATACCCAAATTCAATTGATGCAAAATCGCCTTCGCTCTTTGGTTCGTGCGGATGCCATTCTTCACCCCCATTCAAATTTAGATGAACATGTAAAATCAGGCGCACCCATGGTGCCATCAGATCCACAACAGGAAACGATAGATGCTTTAGTTAAATTCAGTCGTGAGTATCGTGAAAAGGCTGATTTTTCAGAACCTTTGAAGATGGGAATGATCATGCCCGTAGGCATGGGAAAATCTTTCACTTCCGCTCGTTTAATAGCGACCCTTCATGCACTTAAAGAATTGCCAAATTCTCCACGTATTGTCATTGCTCTAGAAAATACTCTGATGTTAGATACTTTGGCGAGAACTTTTGCCAATCAATTTAATTTGCCAGCTAAAAAAATACGTAAAATTTATGGCGACCATTTAAAAACAATTTGGGAGCAAAATTTTAGTGATGCAAAACTTATTTTAGTTTCTCGTTCCAGCTACTACACCCACATGGAAAAGATTCATGACTTAGTTAAAAAAGATAAAAAAAGCAGTTGGGCTTTTGTCTTTGATGAAGCTCACCATTTAGGAAAGGCGGATGGGCAATTTGAAAGTATTTTTGATGGTCGAGATGATATTCAAGGGTTGAATGAGATACTCAGTTCAAAAGATGTCGTTCTTTTAATGTCAGCAACCCTGTGGCGTGAAGATGCCAATTTAGTGACTCGTTTATTGAAAGGAAGAGTGTTTGGTCCTTTTTTAAATCCTCAAGAGTTATCTCAATTACAAAGAGGGGAAGATTTAGAAAAATTGTGTCAAAAGCAATTTTTCAGGGCGACTTCTGCCGGTTATTTATCTCCCATTTACGGTTTGAGAGTGCATCACACGGTAGGTGGTTTGCCTATTCACAAATTGTTGAATGACACACAAAAAGTTGAGTCCGTGGAGGACTTACAAAGTCAACTCACCATTCACATGGCTATTGTTCAGCATTTACGCCAGGAAATTTTAAAAAATAGAATTAAAGGTGTTTTTGATCATGGTGTAATTTTTGTTCCCACTATTTATCATGCAAATTTGTATGCCGGTTTACTCAACGAAGCCTTTGGCGCTCAAACTCTCTTTAGACCTTATCATTCAGGTAAAGGAGTAAATCGCGATGAAGTTGAAGACTGGTTTATTTACAATAAAAAAATTCAAAGCCATAAGTATTTGCTCGTGGTAGATATTCTCAAAGAAGCCATCGACATACCAGGTATAAACTTAGAAGTTTTTTTGGTAAACATGTTAAGACTTAAAACCAAAATGCAATCTTTAGGACGAGGTTCGCGTCTGGATCAAGGTAAAACTGACTTGCGCGTTTTAGATTATTCTGGCTCTATGGTGGATATTTTAAGTGATGATTTAGGTAGAGAATCTCTTGTTGAAGAAATTCCGATTAATTTATTATCACGCCCCTTAAGTTCTAACCGGGCCCCTCCATTGTTGTCAGTGGATGACAAAACAGTTTCTGTAGACCAAATAAAGCAAGAGTCAATTGAAGTGCTAAGTAAGGGAATGGAATTGGCTGATGAAGTCAATGGTATTGAGGGAGATGATGCAGTTGCTGTAGAAGATCAAGAAAATGTAGTAACTGAATACGAGGAGGGAAGTAATGACATCAAAACAGATTTAGACCCTAATTCGAATGTCATTAGTAAAACAGATTTAGATTCTTCCACCCTATTTAATTTTAATGGACTAATAGATTTAGCATTAAGTTTCTTGAGCTTAGTCAAAGAGAAACAATATTTGTTAATAGAAGCTAAATTGTTGGAAGTATTTAAAGAAAAAGGTATAAGCGGTATTCCACAAGATCTAAAAGTTTTATTTAAAGGTGAAAAGGTAAATGTTTATCAGAGGCTCAAAGAAATTGAAAACTCTCAATCTCAACATCTAGAACTTTATACGATAAGTAAGAATTATACAGATAAAGACATAGTGGCCTTTGAAAGAATCATGTGGGATGCGCAGCAGGCTGAATTTATATTTAGTAAAGAAATATTATTTCCCTATATGATTGCTTTGCAAATTGATAGAGATAAAAAAAGAGTTCTTGAAGTTGTAATAGTAAAAGTATTAGAGCGAATTGAAAGGGATCTAAAAAAGGGTAGGAACCGTCTTGAGTGGTATAACTTCCTGAGCAAAGCTTTTAATGGTATTCAGAGTATACCAAAAAAAATTAGCCAAAATTTTTTGAATCAGTTATTGCAACTAATAACAACTCCGGCCAATTCTTATTATGGACTGTGTGATGGTACTACAGATTTTTTCACTTTATATTGGCAACCTTCCCCCATAAATGGCATTCAAAACACAGTGGGGCCGGATCAAAACGTAGCACCTATTATTGAGCAGTTGTGTGGTGCAACTGTACAGTATTACGCCAAAGTCGGTGATCTCAAAAGAGATTTGATTAATTATGTTTTAACTCCCAGTTGGAAGAGCATGGAATTTAGAGATAAAATCAGGTTGGCCGACTACCTAGTGTATGAGTTGAATCATCTAAATGTCTTTGACTTAAAGATGGAGACTAGATCTAGGAAGGAAAAACAAATTCTACAAAGAAGTCTTTTGCAATATTTAGTCACTCTTATGCAGCAGTTGTTATCAGGTAGCAAAAGTGAATCTGAATATTTGGCCAATTACATTAAAAAATCATTTTTTGAAAAACTAGAGTTTGGTAATATAAATGAACTTGTACAAGACTATACAAATATATTGTTGGATATTTCATCTCTAAGTGAGCATTTTAGCAAAGAGTGGTTTGAAGAAAGTTTTCCTACGCTTGATAATGTAATACATAATGACCAAATTTTCGATAAATTGTTAAAAAAAGGCATTCCCGATACGTTAATAGAACATATTATTCAAAGTACCAATCGTTTATACAAGTGGCTACGGTTAGCACAAATTGAAAAAGCTCAAGGATTATCGGAAGAGCAGAAAAGTCTCATGAAAATAAAATTATCTGAACATAGCCCTGATTACCAATTGCATATTGCAAAGTTTATTAGATCTAAAAACATGCAAACGGATTTAGATTTTGAAAAGAATTCTGCTCAAGCATTAAAAAATGATATTTGGAATGAGCTTAGAAAATTTTTAAGAAAAGGTGATAAGGATATAGCTTTAAAGTTACAGTTTGGCTGGCACAAAGAACAATACTATAAGGCTTTTGATGATCGTGGTCATGTAGCCATGAAGATTTTAAGGTTGTACCTTAGATTTAAAAAAGACACTCCTCCTTATCAACTGAGCCCAAAGGAAGAACTCTTATTAGAAAGCACTGAAAAGTACTCAGACAATAAACTAGAAGAAAAATTAGACACACTAAAATCTTTTAGGTTAGAGTCTTACCTATCTATTCAAAAATTATTTCAAGAGGCGGCTGTAGTTTTTTTTGAAACTCAAAACCAATTGGATATCGATCGATGGTTTATCCACACAACTACTGAAGGTAAAGACCAATTAGTTTTTACAAAAGAATTTTTCAAAGATTACTGGCAGTCTGTGAGTATCAGTTTACGTACAGAGGAAGCCAGTAAAACTAGGTGGATGGAGCATTTATTTTATTTTCTAAATGGCTTCCAGAATAAAGAAAACTTCAGCCATTTAGAGGAGGCCACCATTGAGTATCTAATACCATTTGCCAATGAGTTAACCTTTAGTTTTGACCCAAGTTCAAGCGAACTCACTCCTCTTATTAAATGGAGTTATTTATTTGATGACACATCTACAGAGTCCAACGATAAAACGGCTTTTTTCACTTATTTGTTAACTCATACCTTCAAATTAGCTCTCGAAAGGAAGCTTACAACAGACCGACTGAATTTAATTACAAACCTTTATAAGGCTGTCTTAAAGCAACCAAAATACAATAGAAGTCGAGATCATAGTTTTATTCATTCTTGGTTTGGATTTAAAACAGACTTTCTTATATTGGATGAGCAAAGCCAATTAGTGCAAAAATTCCTAGATTTAATAGTGCATTCCTTTAAAAATGAAGATCATCAGGTAAATGCATTAATAAAAGATTTCTTACCAGGGATGTCTGAGCATGTACTTGTCAATAAAGATAATCTGATTTATTTTGTGACACAGTTATTTTCCATAGAGGAAGCTACTGAGTTTCTAGACGAGACGTTACTGGAACAATCTTTAAATTTTGTACTCAATAACTTCCCAAATTCTATGGGTAAAGTTGCCGGAACTGAACTTTATAAGTTAATTATTCAAAATGTCAGTCGTGCAAATGGGTTGAATAATGCCCACCCTTTAATTTTTAAGTTTATTGTTAGGTCATTTGCTCGCATCAAAGACACATCTATTGATGAAGTTGATAATTTAGACGACCCGATACTTTTAAAGTTTTATTTAAAATACTTGGCAAGTATTCCTCCTTATGCGCGTGATAGAAATCACTTCCGTGTAAGAAATTTGTTTTTGGATAAAATAAATGATTCAATGAGAAAAAAGCGCAAATTAGATTATGACGTAGCCTTTTTTAAGACGGAAATGGATTGGTTGATCGACTATAATTATAAAAGATTAGGCGAGGACCCAGCTGAAATTACAAAAGGAAATGTATTTAAGAGTTCGGAAGAATACTGGAAGAAATGGTCAGAGGTATTTGAACGTTGGTCCCAGTTTTACCCGGAGAAGGCGAGCGAACTTAAATCTAAAAAAGATTTGGCATTAGCTACTCAGACAAAACTGTTAAACGATGAATATGCGAGTAGCTTTTTAAAGCTTCCTCGCAATTTGCAGGATGTTTATAATAAAATAAAAAAGTGTGATGAAAGTTTAAACTAAGTGCAGTTTCTTCTTTCGGACCACAAATACATGGTTTCTTTAATAAACATTTGGTGATTATCAATTTCTGTTTCACAACAAACGAGTTCTGTTAAATGACCATTTTTTTCTTCACATTGACCGGTCTGTCCATTTTGTATTCCCGAAAAACAGGGTTTGTCGCGGTAATTTGAACAAGATGGGTAGATGACACTTTCACTGTTCGAACTGGCTATGGCACTAAAGTTGGAGCTACCTCCCGCAACCACATCCCATTTACCAATACTGAGAACTTGATTGCCTTGAACAATGAGTTCTTTATTCACCTCGCTGGCAATGTTTCTAACAGCATCTTGAACAATTTCAGGATGGTTCATGGCAGAGCATGCTGTATTGTCAACGTAAACGGAAACATCATGAGTTTTCATTGCCGGCAAAACAATAGAGTTTAAGTAATAAACTAATTCACTCGAACTGCCCCAGTGTCCGACATAGCCAATAGCTACTTCTCCACCTTGACATGACAATTTCATGTCTTCGTATTTTGTGTGATAGTAGGGAACAATTTGAGTTTCATCACAATCATTTTGTGAGCCCAACCAAATGTTACAACCCATCTCAAAAAAACCAATTTGATTTTCTGGATAATTCCCCGTCTCGCAGAAACAACACTTTTTTGCTTGTACTTGAAAAGTTATTAAAGACATAACTATGCCAATTAGATACTTGCGCATCTATCCCTCCCCCTATTTAATTTTGACTTTTTATTAATTGCGAGTTTTTGCTTTTTCTCAAGCTGGTGTAACTATTGACCCCTCATTTGTAGAAATTCACCAAGCCTTTTTAAATTTGGAAAGTAAGGAATACATACAAAAAAGTGACAAATTGCAGCAGGAGCAAATATGACAGCATGTATTATCCGCCGTAATACGGAAGGGTTTTACTCTGTTGCATCTTATTCATTAGAGTTGTTGGTATTTTGTTTTGCAGGCTGCTTTTCTAGCCTGGCCAAAGGTTTGGAGCGGAGAATAATTCCATTGTCCACTGCGGAATGGGCTACAAAATCTACAGAATCGGCGATAGAGTCAAATTGCCTTTAAGTAACAAGGAGAAAATATGGCAACAACTACAAACACTGACAAAGCCCGAGCTCTAGATTTAGCGCTAGCTAATATCGAAAAGCAATTCGGAAAAGGTTCAATCATGAAGATGGGAGGAGGAGAGAGTCTTTATGAAAATGTTCCCGTTTACAGTACAGGAGCATTGAGCTTGGACATTGCTTTGGGTATAGGCGGTTTGCCGAGAGGTCGTATTGTTGAAATCTACGGACCAGAGAGTTCGGGGAAAACAACATTAGCACTTTCGACAATTGCTCAAGCACAAAAGCAAGGTGCCACAGTGGCTTTTGTTGATGCCGAGCACGCTCTAGACATTAACTACGCTCGCAAATTAGGTGTTAATATTGACGAGATGTTAGTGTCACAGCCCGATACGGGAGAGCAGGCTCTTGAGATCACAGAAACTCTCGTGCGTTCAGGCGCCGTAGATGTTTTAGTGGTCGATTCCGTGGCCGCCCTAACTCCACGTGCAGAGATCGAAGGAGATATGGGTGACAGTCACATGGGTTTGCAAGCGCGATTGATGTCGCAAGCATTGCGTAAGCTGACCGCTGTTATCAACCGCAGTCACACCTTGGTTATTTTCATTAACCAAATTCGCATGAAAATTGGTGTGATGTTCGGTAACCCTGAAACCACAACGGGTGGTAACGCTTTGAAGTTTTATTCTTCAGTGCGTTTGGATGTCCGCCGTATTGGCGCCATTAAAAAAGGGGAAGAGGTAACGGGCAATCGCACGGCTGTTAAAGTCGTAAAAAATAAAATGGCACCACCTTTTGCCAAAGTCGAATTTGACCTTATGTATGGCGAAGGTATTTCTGAAGAAGGTGACATTTTAGATTTAGCGGTTAAAAAAGACCTCATTGAAAAGTCGGGAGCTTGGTTTAGCATCAACGGCGAAAGAATGGGTCAAGGTCGCGATGCCGCTAAGCAATTCTTAAAAGAAAATTTACCTCTAAAAAAAGAATTGCGTGCAAAATTACTAAAAGCTTATGGTATTGGCCAGCCAGCTAAAGCCGCTGATGAAGTGGCTGAAAAGGCTGTGAGTCAAGAAGCCGCTGCTAAAACAGCATTAGCAGATTCCGCTGAAGAAAAGACTGCTAAAAAAGCAACAAAGTCTGCCACTAAGAAAAAATAGTTTTGCTAAATGTATTCGAAATGGGTGTGAAAGCCTGGCTCTTTTGCCAGGCTTTTTTTATAACGTCTCTAAATTGTTCTTTATAAATAGAAATAAAGTTGAATTAAATATCATGGAGCTAAAATGAAATTAGATTTTAAGTCTCTTGAGGTGAGTGATGGACAGGTCATTCCCTTTGAAACAATCTGCCATCATACTTACCATTTTACTCATGACTAAACTGGACTTGACTCCAGCTTAGTCATGAGTAAAATGGAGTCATGTCTATTTTACTCAGGAATTCGTTTAAAGATAATATTATTAAAGACTTACAGTCAAAGATGGTGTTCCTTGGTGGACCTCGGCAGGTAGGTAAAACGACTCTAGCTCAGATGCTCATTAAAAAGTACAAAGATGGTCATCCAGCATATCTTAATTGGGACAACTCATTACACAGAAAAAAAATATTAAATCAGGATTGGCCTGCCAATGAGAAGTTAATTATTTTTGATGAAATTCATAAATTTAAAAACTGGAGAAATCTTGTAAAAGGATATTACGACACTCTAAAAAATACACATCAGTTTTTAATTACGGGTTCTGCGCGTTTAGATTATTATCGCAAGGGAGGAGATTCTCTTTTAGGAAGATATCATTATCACAGGCTTCATCCTTTAAGTTATAGTGAAATAAAAAAATCTTACTCCTTGGAGCAACTGGTAAAGTTTGGTGGTTTTCCTGAACCATTTTTAAAAAAAGATTTAGAAGAATTAAATAGGTGGCATTTACAAAGGCGAGAACGAGTTGTTTATTCAGATATTAGAGATCTGGAAAATATAAAAGAAATTTCTATGTTAGATGTTTTGATTGAGGCTCTTCCAGAAAGAGTGGGTTCACCTCTTTCGAGAAAGTCTTTGGGAGAAGACATTCAAGTAGATCAGAAAACCATTGAACGATGGTTACAAATTTTAGAACGAGTATACTATTGTTTTAGGATTCCGCCTTTTGGAGCCCCTAAGATACGAGCTGTTAAAAAAGAGCAGAAACTCTATTTGTGGGATTGGAGTGAACACACTGACCAGGGAAAGAAATGGGAAAATTTTATTGCCTCTCAGCTACTAAAATACTGCCATCATCATGAAGATAATTTTGGAGAAAAAATGGAGTTAAGATTTATACGTGACACTGATAGGCGAGAAGTTGATTTTGTAATCATTAAAAATAAAAAACCATTATTTGCAGTAGAATGTAAAACGGGTGAACAGGATCTTTCTCCACATATAAGGTACTTCTTTGAGAGAACAAAAATACCTCATTTTTATCAAATTCATAGAGGAAAAAAGCACAAAAATATCAGCGATAATATTACAGTTTTACCTTTTGAAAAATTTAGTGAAATAGTAGATTTGCCTTAGTCGTCCACATCAATATGCTTCTTATGAAAAAACCTACTCCTGTTATATAGTGCTTTGAAACATTTGAAAAATAAATTATTACAATTAATATTAGTAACTCGTTGATAGGTATGATTGGCTATAGCCGTTGAACTTGTGTCAACGGATGTCGCGACATAAACAGCATTGCATTGAGCCGTGTTTTTAAATAAAAGCTTTAATTCCTCTTTGAGGTCCTCGGCATCAATAGAAATTTGTAGTCGATTTTGCTCTTTAAAGCTGGAATTAATCAATGAGAGCATAGACATTATCACAATGGAAGAAATACCTAAAGCAACTATAACAACAATTAAACTCAAGCCATTATTGTTGAGATGTTGTCTTTAATGTTTCATAATTAAATTATACTAAGCAGATTTAACCTAAGCAAGTTTAAATTTTTAGTAATTAGAAACAGTCTTAGTCTAATACGTTTCTAATATCAGTTTTTACGGAAATTTAGATACAAGTCATAAACTTGATGGATTAATTTTCTGATCCCAGATTTTTTGTCAAAAGAAATTAAAATAATAGATTGGTACAAGACCTGCATATTTCTGGTATTAATTGGATTGGAATGATCTAGAGTTTGGAGACTAAATATGCAATTTAAGGCTAAGCATTTAATATTACTCATTTTATGTTTTTGCGGGCCTTTGCTGGCAGAAGAGCTTCCTAAACAATTTTTGTCAGAGGATGCCGCTGTTGTGTTAGGAATTGAAAAAGAAAAAAATGTCACAGAAGCACAGCTTAAAAAAACATATCGAAAGCTAGCTCAAAAGTATCACCGAGACACTTATAAAGGTTCTGAGTTTAGCAAAAAAGAACTTGATCAAATAACACATAAAATACGTAAAGCCTATGACACTCTAAAAAACTATATAAAAGCAGGTGGCCAGTTAAAGGGTGAGACGATTTATGAAACCCAAGAAACAACAAAAAACACTCATAGCAAACAATATTATAATAATAATCCAAACTATGATCCTTGGAAAAACTATTCTCAAAATGAAGAAGGAATTGTTCCATACGGTAAGGTAGAAGATTTACAAGGAACTATTTTTGAAGAGCTTCCAGTTGATGTACAACAGCTACATATGCACTTTACTGGGGGCTCGCCTATAATTGGAAATTCAGAGGATTTGGTGATTGTTTTTCATCGCAGCACCTTTCCTTTTATGGAAGCTAGATTTTATCCTAAAGCGGAAGACGGAGAGGAAACTAAAACTCCTGTTCCTATTAAAACTGTAAAGTTGACATATGGCCGCGGGTATCATCGAGGTGGAAATGGTGATATGTTTGATGCATTAGTCATCACAAGTGACTCTTACTTGCTTCCTATGATAGATTTTTCTTTTTTATTTTCAAAAATTATAGGAGCTCCTCAGGGAATTTACCAAGCCAATTACAACTTCAATGCAGAGCTAGTTGGATTTGGACATTTTTTTAATCCAGGCTACAACAGTAGGTCTTATTTTAGATTAAATAATAAGGATATTAGAAAAGTGATTTTAGCTAAATTACCAGATGAAGAAAGGGTTCCTAAGTTGGTAGAAACATGGAAAGGGCTGAAAATAACAGGGAATTCAAAAGTAATTGCACTTCAAGATCAAAGCAAAGAGTCAGATAAAAAATACAATAAGCCCGTCAAAAATAAAACACAAACTAATACGAATAATGTCGTGGGTTTTGGCAAGGATCAAAAAAGTAAAATCATAAGCTTAGCATTAGACTCTTCTGAAGTTTCTAAAGAAAATTTGAGTTTAATTGAGGGCGCTATGGCTCTTGTTCAAGCGGGACTAGATCCTGAGTACAAAGTAAAATATATGGAAACAGAACAAGAAGTTAGAACAGCTGATGTCATAATTAAACTCGCCACACACAAAAGAATTCAAATTTTAAAAGGGCAGGGTTTAAGCTTAAAAACATTAGTTCATAACAATGAAGATGCAGAAACAGCTATTATTGACACACTTTATGGCGAAAAAGTTGTAGTGTATTTGGCTACGGATAGGCTGTGGAAAGATAATGAGTTGGGAAAGCCTAAAGAGTCTAATTTTTCATTTGTAAAAACTGTAGTAGCTCTTGCTCATGAGTTATTTGGTAATGCTTTGCCTGTTTTAGAAAAGACAGAGGACAAAAAAGTGAATATGGAGAAGGTACTCAAAACTTATGACCGCATTAAGCTTGAGGTGCAAGCCTATTCCCGTGGAATTCGACTTTTAGAGAAAATCATTTCTAAATATGAAGGTGAAATGCCAAGAACAGTGACAAAGAAATTAAAGTACCTACTTGTTGAAGAATATATTCGCCTTCACGAGTGGGAAAATGGATTAATTAACAGTCATCATTGCGGAAAAAGTTTAGAAGATTAATAATAAATTTGTAGTTGTGAGTAGGGTAAGGGAAAGGTGACTCAAATCAAAAGAGCTGGTAGTAAACTTTAGTGAGTCACTAAGTTAATGGGTGACATGCTTACCGATATCGACAATTTCAATTCTATTGTCGTCATGCCTAATAAATTCAACCCTGTGTCCGCGATCTATTCGTACAGTGTAATGTTTCGGACCCTTATTGGGGACAGCCTCTAAGTTCCAACCTTTGTTTCCCTCAAAAGCATTTTGAATATTTTTAAATCCACCAGTTGCGACATCTAGAAAATGATCAAATTTTTCTTGAAGTTTTGGAAATCCTTGTAAAGATTTTCTCGCTTTAATTGCTTTTTTATTCATAGAGAACATTTCACTAGAGGGTGGTAATGTTGAAGAATTTGATATTTTTTGTGATTGTGGATTAGGTACAGATTTATTTTCTTGAGTCAGTCCATATTTTTTTTCCAACTCGGCCAAAGCTTTTAAATTACTTTGATCAATTTTTGCAAGTTCCACCCAAAACTCATCAGGAACATTCCTTTCCATAGCCTTTTGATAAATGTTGCATTCTGTACCCCAGGAGAGATGTGTAAGTAATAACCCAACAAGAAAAAATAAGAAATATCTATGGTACTGCACAAAGGCCAATCCTATTGCTAAAATTAATTTGTTCATCTTTTGACAACTTAGATGATTTAATTGTTCGTTTGAGCACCTCTGAGAATGTTTCAATATTTTTTACCGTAGAGGTGATGGCAGTGGCTAGAGAGGCAGCACCAAGAGCTGTAATGCCCTTTAGAAGATGAGGTGTTAAGGCACCAGTCATTGAGCAAATCATTTGTTGAGAAATTTCAAAAGGGATTTCTTTTAAGTTATTGGCAAGATTTGCCAATGAATCATGGATAGTACTTGCTGCCTTTTTAATGTTTTCGAAGCGATCGACCACTTCTTTCCACAGCTTCCTTGGATCACTTAATAATTTTTTAAAAAAAGAGCTTGTGTTTTTGAATAGTCTTTCAGTTTTATTTTTTAATGCGTTTATAGCTGTAACTAAACAGGAACTAATAGTATCCATCATGGATTGACTTTCTATTCTTTGATGTACATCTTTTAGATCCTTGTTATAAGAAGGTTGACCTGTAGTTATGCAAGACTCATCGGCCCACACTTTAGGTAAAACTAGATTTCTGATACTATATTTAGCTGACTTACTAATTAAGTAGTTTTGAGAAAGCAATTGAATAGCCTGATTGACCTCATTTTTAGAGATTTTATAAAAAAATAAGACAAACGGCCAATTCTCTTGTATCATCCCATGGAAAGCATAACCATTATTCATTTCGACAATTTGATTTATAATATCTAATGAATCCGTCGCCCAGCCTATTTTTAAGAAAATGGCTTTATTGTTTGTTGAGTCGACATATACTTGATCTATACCTAGGTAGGGAATATTACCTGAATTAAAATTGTCCAGAGCGTGATAACCTAATTCAGCGAGACTGAGGCGAAAAACGTGCAACTCAGAACGAGGTGGGTTTTTACTAACATCTATCTCCTTATAATTAAACGCATGCACTGAGGTGAACTCACCAATAAAAATAAATAAAAATGTTAAAAATTTAATTATTTTTTTAACCATAATTCTTATTTTAATCGGTTGTTATGATTGAAAAATTAAGGTTTAGAAAATTCAAACATGGCCTCGTCAATATGATGGCCATTCGGTTGGTAAGTAATTTCTTCGACAGTAACAACAGTAAAACCATGGCGTAGCGCTTGGCGACCCGTCCATGTGTTTTTTACTGCGTCTACAATGCCTTCACCTCTATCTGAAAAGAAATTGAGCACACTCAAATTATCATTGAGCTGTAACGGGGCAAGGTTAAGCATTACGCTTTTGATTTTTAAAATTGAGGTTCCCATGTTATGAAAGTGCATCAAAATTTTATCAAACTGTTCACTTCCACGTAGGAAAGTGCTGCGTTTTCCATCTGGTGTTTTTAAATTAATACTTAAAAGCAGTGTACCATTAATAACTAAACCATCGGCATAGAATTCGTTTGGTGCTTCAGGATCGTGCACTCGATAATGTCGACTAGTAAATATATCTTGATTTATTTGAGATGAATCAATAACGCTTTTACAGGATACTTTTTTGTAAGAACTAAAGCCAATTGAAGGCAATAATAAGCTGCCAAAAATTGTCATAAGTTTTAAGAAATTGATTATTTTTGACATCAAAACTTTAATTCCTAAGTTCAAACTGTACTAGCATAATATTATTCAATTTTAATGCCAAAATACATCGAGCTACTTAAGTAATATGCGAGTTCTTGATGACTCCTCCAGATCGTAAATGGGAAGCCATCCCTCCAATATTTATTGTAAAGTTAGTATTATTTATTGTGCCCTCAGTAAAAGACTCCTCAATAGGTGCTCTTTTACTTTTAGTGGTAGCCAGCAATATTAAATAGTTAGGTTAGTTAGGCTTGTATTTCTTCATTTATT
>JAGRAE010000049.1 GCA_020435005.1 Bdellovibrionales bacterium | reverse complement strand
AATTGCGGATATATTTTGCTGTTACACTCTCTAAATACTTTTTAAAATTTGTAATTTTATGATTCGAGCATTACTTCTCAAAACAAAGACTTGAGAAATCTACATTGAGCACAAATCTAATTTATATAACGGTTTTTATCGAAATATGAGAATTCAAAAACTACAATTAAAATGATTCGTTTATTTTAACACACCACGACCCTCTGAGAGGACACGTTTTTTGTGTGCTGCAATTCTCTGAGAGGGTGAGATTTACTGTGTGCTGCAACCCTCTGAGGGGGCGAGCTTTTAATTATATGCTGCAACCCTCTGAGAAGAGGCCGAGAATTGATTAGATCAAAAAAGGCATAGGCGTATTTGTTGTTATTCCACCTTAAAGGTTTCTGAAAACTTGTCAAACTTCTTACTGAGTTTTTTGTAAAAGTCTATTTTACCTAGAAGGTAATTCAAAACTAAGCGATCAAATAGCCTGTAAATGGGAATAAAAAATAAAAGGAGGGCAAGTAATCCCAATAAAATATAAAAAACATAATGAGTTCCAGCGGGGTTGTCCTTAAAGAAAAGATTTTCTGTGTTCATGCCAAAAAAGCCAACAACCAAATTTAAAGGCAAGAAGAGTCCTGAAATAACAGTTAAAATAAAAATACTTTTATTAAGACGATCCCCTTTTATCGATAAATAATAGTGGTGTAAAATATCCAAGCGTGAGAGTTCATCTTTGATGATGGCTTGTGTAAATTCAATCATTGAAATCAGGTCTTGATATTGTGTGCTGTTGAGCACCGTCTGGTGTTTTTTGCTCTTTTGGAACTCTTCAATAACATCGACTAAGCGGAAGTAGTGGCGATCAATTTTTGATAACTCGTTTCTTAAATCAAACCACATATCAATAAAGTGATTGGGAAAGTTTCTTGAATATAAATTCTCTTCCAGAGCTTCAATTTCTGAGCTAAATGTTTGTACAATCCCTTTGTTGTTTAAAAGAAGAGAGTTAACAAAATCAAAAAAAGAATTTTTCTGTTTAAGGGGTGTAAAATCACCGAGTTCGCGCTCAAACTGGTAGACGGCCTTGTCCTTGAATAAAAAACAATACATTTGAAAATCAATGTCATCTGATTTAGGACTCAGTTGGCGTAGAAAAAGCAGTTGGTAGCCCTCTTCTTCGACGTAGCTGGAAAGTCGACCCTTATCAAATAAATCTTCTTGATAATGCTGATCAATAGTTTCTATTAATTTAGTTTTAGTCATTGATTATACTTTCAAGTTCAATAAAGAACTTATAATCTAAAGGTTGTCCCTACCAAAAGCGTAAAAGTTTGCATACTTAAGGGCACGCGTTCAATATTGCCTGAAATCAATTGCGTACTATGTCCCTTGCCACCCACCCAATATCCACCAAGAGTTAATGAAGACTGACTACTGGTGTAAATGGCAGCATTAGCTGAAAACCCCCACATATCAATCGAGTCGGGGTAGCGTTGACTGACATTTTTGGGAATTTTTGGTGAAGCCGAAAAATTAGTAAAGACACCAGCGCGAACACCTAGCCAATCTTTGGGAAATAACTCCATACCAAGATTTATATTCCAAATATTTTTATGGGTGATTAATTCTCCGGAAGAGTGTTGTAAATCATAATATTTTTCGGCTCCGTAATAGCTTAAATCCATGCTGAGTGTAAGATCGTTTTTTTTCTCATAGGACAAACCTAAAGTCGTCTTACTGGGGATGATGGTGTTGGATAAAATGCCATCTTCATTTTTACTGGGCAAAGCTCCCGTGGTAGCCACAGAAGAATAAAAATAAGTGCCGTGACCACTGACTTCAAGAGATGAAAAACGATGGCTCAAACCTAAATTCCAATTTTTGGTGAGTTCTTCATAAAATCCTAAAATATAAATTATGGAATTATTTGACAGGGTTTTGACTTCATTAGTTATGGAAACTTCAGCGCCATTTTCTATGCGATCGGTAATTGAACGAGAATAACTTCGCGATGTGTAGTACATGGTTAAGCCAGCGGCTAAAGATTCCGAAAAATTAACGGCTATATTTCCACCGACCCACAATGATTTATCATCGAGGCTTAGAAGTGAGATATTGCCGTTATCACTTTTTACTTCACCTTCGTAGGTGATAGAGTCGGGAATTACAATGGATAGGCCAAAAGCAAAATTGCGAAAAGTAAAAACAGATCCACTACTGGTGGGTATGGGTACAAAAGAGCCTTGATTAACTCTTAAAGGAGCTCCAGCGAAATCTCTTTGTTCTCCAAAATTAGTTTCATATTTATTGTATACACTGACGGCAGCACTCAAACTGGTCCCTTCCATGCGGGCTAATGTTGCAGGGTTATAAAAAGAACAGGCTGCGGGGTCGCCGCTGAGTGACGTATAAGCTCCCCCCATGCCCGCCGCTCTTTCGCCCAAGAGGAGGGTGTTGTAATTGCTGAATGCAGAATAAGCACCTCGGCTGAAAATTAACAAGATGATAAGTAAAACTTTATTCATATGTCTTTAAAGTGTATAACGAGGATCTTATGGATATCAATACAGATAATATACTTAGATTGGCAGTCGCTTTTCCTCCGTTTTTATTCGCTTTGTGTTTTCACGAATATGCTCATGGCTGGACAGCTCGGCTGTTTGGCGACAAAACAGCTGAATATATGGGGCGACTAACTTTTAATCCCATGGCTCATGCCGACCCCTTTGGCACCTTTTTATTGCCCATTGTAGGTATGTTAACAGGAAGTGCTATTTTTGGCTGGGCAAAGCCTGTTCCGGTGAATCCACGCAATTTAAGTCATCCCAAAACTCAAATGTTTTGGATAGCCTTTGCCGGACCGCTTTCCAACGTTTTATTAGGCTTAGTGGGAGCCTTTATTTATATTTTAATTGGATACTTTTGGCAGGGTTCTACGGCTTCGACTATGTTTTACAATATGATGCAATATTTCGTGATTTTAAATGCCATGTTAGCTGTATTCAATATGATCCCCATTCACCCCTTAGATGGTGGTAAAGTTTTAGCTCGTTTTTTGCCAGATTCAGTGAATGATAAGTTGGAAGAGTTTCAAAACTATAACTTTATTATTTTATTTGCCTTGTTATTTTTTGAGGACTTTAGTTTGTTGATGATTCCTATTCAGGGATTGGCGAATTTATTTATAACTATAGCACATAGCGTAATTGGGTTGTTTGTGTAGTGCGAATAGTCAAAAGTCGAGCTTGAAACTTTAAAAGAGTGTTGGTTGAATGGTTGTCGTAGGGTGTCAATATGTATTTAAATGTTCAAACTGAAAAGTTTTCTGGGCCCTTGGGCTTATTGTTGTATCTCATTCGTCGTGAAGAGATGGATATCTTTGATATTAATATCAACGAAATTACCAAACAATATTTGGCTTATATAAAAGCCATGAAAAAACTCGATTTAGAATTGGCGGGTGAATTCATTGCGATGGCGGCCACCTTAATTCAAATCAAATCAAAAATGTTGTTGCCTCAATACAATGAAGAGGGGGAAGAAGAAGTTGAAGCTGACCCTAGAAAAGAATTAGTGCAAAAACTTTTAGAATATCAAAAATTTCAAGATATTTCACAACAACTTTACGAAAGACCTCTAGTAGGTAGAGACACATGGTTGAGAGGTCAAAGGCTCAAGATAAGTGTTGATGTTGAAGAAGAAATCATTACCGAAGAAAATGCGCTCTTTTCACTTATTCGCTCTTATCGCCATGCCATAAAAAATATGAAAAAAACGGTTCATAAAGTGGGGGCCGAGATGCAATCCATAGCTGAACGCATTCTCGAGCTTAAAGATCGATTTATCGTAGGTGTAAAGACTTCCTTCTTTAATTTAGTTCCTGAGGAAAAAAGAAGTTTAAATACTCTTTTGGTAACTTTTTTGTCTTTATTAGAATTAACGCGAATGGGATTTATTAGCGTTTTTCAATCTGAAAACTTTGCCGATATTCATATAGAAACTAAAAAAAATATCGATGGTGATGTCGTTTCAAAAGCTGAAAATTTTGAAAATGCAAATACCCAAGCTTTGGCTGAAAGTATCACCTCGGGTAATGAAGTAGTTATTCCTGAAGATATGGACTTTGATGAAGACGAAGTGGAAGGGCAAAGTATACAGGGTGAAGAAAAGGAAGTCTTGGCTAAAATAGAAACCCAAATGGATTTATTGGATGACGAAGAAAATGAATATATTCCTGGTGAAGAATTTGTTGAAGCCGCGACGGATGAAGAAATTCTAGCAGAAGAAGAACTTTTAGCTAAAGAAGATTCATTCAGTGAGGATCAAAGTCAACAAATGGAGCCAGAAGCTTCTCAACTAAATGAAAATTCAACAGCAATAGAAGGTGACCTTGTATGAGTGGTATTGATATTGAAAAAGAAGAATTTAATGAAGAAGAATTGCTAGAAGCTCATGAAAAATCAGAAGCCTTGAACCAAGATGATGAGCAAGATGAACTAGAAAACGTAGAAGATGTAATTGATGACATCGAGTTTGAAGCAACTCAAGAAAGTTTTGTTGAAGGAACTGAGCTGGAAAGTTTTGAGTCCGCTGAAGTCGAAGAGCTGGAATTTCTTGAGCTGGAAAGGGTCATATCCATTGTTGAAAGCTTATTGTTTGCTACGGATCGCCCCCAATCGATCGCCACATTTAAGCAAGCCTTTAAAGGAACTCAAGTAAAAAGCAAGGATATAAAAAAGGCTCTCGAGTCTTTAATGGTAGAATATGCTGGTGGAACGCGTGGAATAACTCTTGAAGAAGTGAGTGGGGGTTATCAATTGCGTACAAAGATAGATAATATTGAATTTTTAAAAAGAATGGTAAAGGGACGCAGCTTTAAGCTGTCTGGGCCGGCACTCGAAGTTCTTGCTATTGCTGCTTATAAGCAGCCCTGTGTAAAGTCACAAATTGATGAAATTCGCGGAGTGGAATCTGGACACTTGTTGCGTGGACTTATGGAGAGAGGCTTAGTGCGTTTTGCAGGTAAAAGTGAACTGCCTGGTAAGCCTATGTTGTATGAAACAACTAAAAAGTTTTTAGAAATATTTGGTTTGAGAAACTTAAAAGAGCTACCATCATTGAGTGAAATTGATGATTTAATTCCCGAGGGCATAGGTGAAATTGAAGAAGAAAAAGAAACTCTTGATCAAATCACCGGACAAATGGCCAAGGATGCAGGAACGACATATTCAGAAGGAGAAGAAGAACTAGAAAAAATTAGCGATCAGTTAGAAGGGATTTCGACGTCTTCAGAATTTTTTGAACAAGAAAAAGCACGTGAAAAAGCTAAAAAAGAAGCCGAAAAGGCTCAGATGATTCAAGAAGCAATAATTCTTGGAGAAGAAGTAAGTGCACGAGATAAAAATTGGTTAGAAAGATACGAAGCTAAAAAAGCAGAAGAAGAACAAGAAGCCAGCGATGCCAGTGAAGTGGCTGAAGCTTTAACGGATATCAATGAGGAGACTGAGTTAAAGACAGCGAGCGAGTCTGTTACAAGCGAAACTGAGTCTGAAGAAGTTGAAGTAGATATTGAAAACTTTGAAAGTACATTTAGTGAAAATGAAACCGATACAGATGTTAAAATGTTAGCTGAATCGAATTTAGCAGATGTAGATTTTGAGAAACTAAAAACAGATATGGAAATCTTCAACGAAGAAGATCGTGAATAGAAAAATAACTATTTTACTCAGCTTGTTTATTGTATTTCATTTTATTGCGGTGTTGTTGTATCCAAACCCAAGTTCAGTTTTGTATCGATATTTAGAACCTATAGTTGGTGCTTATGGCAATCAGTTCGGATTTAATACCACCTGGCAATTTTTTTCACCTGATCCGGGTTCGCTACGTTATATAAAATATAACGTTATCATTGAGAGTGATGATAAAATTGACATTCATAAATACACCTTTCCACCACAGATGGACCCTTCGTTATTAAAATCCAATCAAGCAAGGTTGTTTTATTACACGGTGAGAATGATCACTCATCAACCAAATATAGAAAACTTTCTTATTCCTTATTTGTGTCGCAAGCATCCTGAAGCCACTTCTATTGCTCTTAAGCCCATAGATAAAAAAATTCCAACGATGGAAAAGGCCCGCTATCAACAAGCTGATAGCTTCAGCGATTTACATCAAAATGTTTATATACCTGAACAAGAGTTTGGTTGCCAACGCGAGGATTCAAAATGATTAAGCTTTGGAAGCAATGGCAGCGCTTTTGGTTTGGTAGCACAGAACTTTTAGGACTGTCCTTGTTTCGGTTCTTATTCTCCGTTGTTTTATTTTTTATGTATTTGTTTCGCTTTTTTGAATTTGAAGTCTTTTTCTCAAATAAAGGTTTGCTTTCGATTACAGATTTAAATACCTATGTAATGGATTACATAAAACCACAGTGGTATTTATTCTCGGCTTCAGATGTTGTGAATAAAGTTTTTTACGTTATTTTATTATTACTAATTTTAACTTTAGTGTTCGGCATAGCTAATCGAGCTATGACCTTTTTAACGTTTTTGTTGCATTTGCTATTTATCCAAAGAAACCCAGCCATAGTTTACGGTGCCGATTTAGTTTCTACTTTTTGGTTGTTTTATTTGAGTTTTGTAAATCACAATCAGTTTTTTACTATTCGCCAATGGTTGCCTTTTTATAACAAAATAAATTTAAAAGGAGATATTTTTTCTTCTTTAGGGTTTCGCTTTATTCAAATACAGCTATGTATAATTTATGCCTATACAGGAATGGAAAAATTAAAAGGTCAAACCTGGTGGGATGGAAGTGCTGTGTGGTATGTTATGGGCAATGACAACATTGTCCCTTTTGACTTTAGCTTTTTTCAGTATTTGCCATGGGCAGTTGCCGTGATGACATTTTCTACTCTTTTGTTTGAAATATATTTTCCCATGGCCATTTGGATGAAACCATTACGACCTATTTGGCTATTTTTAGGTTTGTGCTTACACGGTCTAGCCATGTTTTTTATGGGCCTTACTTATTTTTCACCAATTATGTTATCTTCATATGTCCTATTCTTAAATCCAGTAGTTTTAAGTAATTTTTTGGCAAACTTGAGACTTCCCAAGCAAGTGTTAAAATTTATTGGAAACAATCAATAGGAAACTTTATGGATTTTAATGACATTGGATTTAGATCATTTATTGCAGAAACTAAAGCCAAAGCAGAGTTACAGCTGAATTCTGTGAATGTAGGTCAAGAGTTTAAGGAAGTTATTTCAGATTTATTGAAAATAGCTGAAGGAACTGAAAATTTATTGCGTTCAGGTGTAGGTCAATCAGCCGATGTGCGTGTATTAAAAAATAAATTTGAACAAACTAAAACTGAACTTTTTCAAGTTAAAAAACTTTTAGACAAAACAAGAAAAAATATGTTTGCAGCTCTTTCAGATGAAGTTGTAACAGTCACAACTCAGTTAAAGAATATAAATAAAATAGTGCAAGATAATGAAACGGTATTGAAGTGTTCTCAGGCTATACAAAACTCAATGAAAAACTTAGTCAACAAAATTGCTGAAATCAATAAAGACTCATAATAGCCTCTGCGACTTTTATTCCATCACAGGCTGCACTAGTAATTCCACCAGCGTAACCGGCTCCTTCTCCTGTTGGATACAATCCTTGGTGGCTTATTGACTGCAAACTTTCTTTGTCTCTAGTTATTTGTAAGGGACAGCTAGTACGACTTTCCACGGCATAAAAAAGCGCTTTATTTTGAGTGAAGCCTGGCATTTTTCTTTCAAAACTTGACATGGCTTTTTCTAAAGCTTGATGTACCTCTGAAGAAAATAAATTATCCAAGCGACAGGCAATGGCTCCAGATGGTGAAGAAACTTTTCCTAGCGCTGAAGTTTTACCTGCAAAAAAGTCAGAAACCAATTGTGCGGGTAGTTGTTGGTGGCCCCCAGCCTGTACTACTAAATCTTTAGCTTTTCTTTCGATGCTATTGCGATATTTAATCCCGCCGAATACATCCTCTTTAAAACTTTTATTGTGGTCTACAGTGACGACAATAGCAGCATTGGCAAAGGCGGAGTTGCGGTTGTAGTTACTCATGCCATTAGTGACAAGGCCCCAATCTTCTGTACCAGAGGATAAAACATAGCCGCCAGGACACATGCAAAAACTATAGATACCTAAGTCTTTTTCTTTGTCATTAAAAGTCAGTTTGTAATTGGCCGCGGATAATTTGGGGTGCTGATAGTGTTCACGATATTGAATTTTATTTATTAATTCCTGTGGGTGTTCAACGCGAAAACCGACAGCAAAAGATTTTCCAGTTATGGCAACACCACTCTCATGTAAGTGTTGGAACAGTCCCTCGGCCGAGTGGCCACAGGCTAAGATAATGTGAGGGGAGTAAAATTCTTGATGGTGTTCAGTTTTTACACCGACGACCTCTTGATTTTTATACATGAGTTCAGTTATCTCTGTATCAAAATGTATTTCACATCCATTGTTTTGCAAATAGTTTCTTATCTGAGGTATGACTCGGCGAATACGATCAGAGCCGACATGTGGGTTAGCTAAATAGCGAATTTCTTCGGGGGCTCCAAAACGTATTAAACGATCCATCACATAGGGAATGTGGGGAGATTTAATTCTTGTTATTAGTTTTCCATCAGAAAATAGTCCGGCTCCACCTTCACCAAAACAAACATTATTTTTTTTGTTAAGCTCACCATAACGCCAAAATTTTGCAATGGCTTTCATGCGTTCATTGGTTGTTGAGCCTTTCTCAAAAAGTTTGCAGGGCACTCCTTTTTCAACAAACCTCAGTGCGGCAAATAAACCTGCGGGTCCACTACCGATGATAATGGGCGGTTCGGCTTTGTAATTAACAGGTTCTAGTGAAATATCTTCTACTTTTTCTTGTTCACCAGGGCCGTAGACTTCCAGGGAATATACAAAGTGGATGTCGCCACGTTTACGTGCATCAATGGATTTTTTTAAAATATGAAAGCTTTCGAAATTGGGGACTAACCATGAAATTTTCTCTTCAAGATCTTCATCCAAGCCGACTTGAATATTAGTAAACTTTTGACTCATTTAAATTACATATCATGTTGATTCCGATCTGTGAATGATCAATACTGGGGCCATGTATAAGCTACTCTATATTGTACCCAAAAACTTAGTGAGTTTTGTCCTTGGTCAAGCTGTGGGCTTTAAGTTGCCATCATTCTTGAATGAACCTTTAAAAAAATGGTTTGTTAAAAGATATCAATTAGATATGAATGAAGCCGAGTTCTCGTTAAATCATTATGACACTCTAGGTGATTTGTTTGTTCGTAAATTAAAGCCGGGGATTCGACCTCTGGGCGAGGGTTATGTTCATCCTTGTGATGGAGAATTGACTCGGGGTGGACTTATTGAACAAGGGCAATTGATTCAAGCCAAAGGGAAAACGTATAGTCTTAAAAAATTCTTGGCGGACATTGAAGGATGGGAAGCGTTTCAAGGTGGTCAGTATTTAACTTATTATTTGTGTCCCCGAGATTACCATCGTGTGCATAGCCCAGTATCCGGTAAGATTTTATCTTGTACTCATGTACCCGGTAAATTGTGGCCTGTTAACCCCTGGAGCGTAGAAAATATTACGCAGTTGTTTGCTATTAATGAAAGGACCTTGACCCTCATTGAGACCGATCGTGGTCTGGTAATGGTTGTTATGGTGGGAGCCACCAATGTCGGTAAAATGACTATGAGTTTTGATCGAGAGATTGTAACCAATGCTTCGCATTTTCGCAGCTTAAATACAAAGGAATACCATCCCACTATTGATGTTGAAAAAGGACAAGAGTTGGGAATTTTCAATATGGGAAGCACGGTAATTGTCTTAACCACTCCAAGTTTCTTTGCCAATCAACAGCCTGAAATAGTTAAAGATCATGTGAAATATGGTGAAAGCCTTAAATTTAAAAAGGATTAATGGGGAGACAGTTATTCGCCGTCGTTACCTATGGCTTCTACTGGACAGCCTTCCATTGCCTCTACACAGAGCTCTTCTTCTTCAGGGCTTGATGGCTGAATGGCGACAAAGGCGTGACCATCGTCTTCATTCATAGAAAAGTGATCGGGAGCGGCAAGAACGCAAGCATCACAGGCGATACACTCTTTATCTACGTAATATTTTCCAGGTTTGTTGTCTTCGTATTTATTTTTTTTGTCTGGCATAATTGAAAATTAATATAAAAGAGGCTTGGAATCATTACAAGTTAAATCGTTCTAATATAGACCTTGAATATATGATGCTATATTGCTAAAAACATTGAGTTTTAAATGAAAAGCCTTTAGCCATTATTGAGGATAAATATGAGTGCCGGTGGAGACATAAAAAAAGAAATAGGTCGTCGTCGCACTTTTGCCATCATTTCTCATCCCGATGCTGGAAAAACCACTATAACTGAAAAAATACTCTATTTAGGGGGAGTGATCCGAGAAGCTGGCGAAGTAAAAGGCAAAAAGGGTACAAAAGCTGCGACATCCGATTGGATGACTCTTGAAAAGGAAAGGGGAGTGTCCGTCACATCCAGTGTGATGCAGTTTGATTATCAGGGATTAAGAGTTAATTTATTAGATACCCCTGGACATAAAGACTTCGGTGAAGATACCTATCGTACATTAATGGCTGCCGACTCCGCTGCGATGTTAATCGATGCAGCGAAAGGTGTTGAGTTGCAAACACGAAAACTCTACGAAGTTTGTCGTTTAAGAAAAATGCCTATTTTTACTTTTGCTAATAAGATGGATCGTGAGGGCAAAGACCCTTTGGAATTAATTGATGATGTTGAAAACACATTAGGTATTAAGTGTTATCCTGTGACTTGGCCTATTGGAATGGGTGGAGAGTTTAAGGGGCTGTATCATCGCCTCGATAAAAAAGTGTTTTACTTTGAAAGAGGCCGCGAAGAACCCAGTATTCAAGATGTTCAGTCTTGGAATGATGTTAGCATTAAAGAAAAAGTGGGAGAACGTCTTTTTGAAAAACTACAAGAAGACATGGAGCTTCTAGATGTCGCTCTAGGGCCCTTTGAAAAATCTGAATTTTTAGCTGGTAAAGTTAGTCCCATGAGTTTTGGTAGTGCAAAATACAATTGGGGAGTGGACATCTTTTTGCGCTTGTTTGCAGAAGAAGCCCCTCCGCCAGGGCCTAGGTTAACAATAGAAGGTGATGAAGTTGATCCCTTTTCCGAAGATTTTTCTGGCTTTGTTTTTAAAATTCAAGCCAACATGGATCGCAAACACCGCGATAGAGTCGCCTTCATGCGCATTTGTTCAGGAAAATTTGAAAGAGGTATGAAGGTCAAACATACTCGACTAGGCCGCGAAATTCGTTTAGCTTATGCTAATCAATTTATGGCTCAAGATCGAGAAACTATCGAAGAGGCCTATTCCGGTGATATTGTCGGAGTCAATGATAGTGGAAACTTTCAGATTGGAGATTCTGTTAGCGTTGGCAAATCTATTGAATTTACACCCATGCCCAGATTCTCACCGGAAGTTTTTGCTAAGCTAACAATAAAAGATCCCTTGAAAAGAAAGCAATTGCAAAAAGCATTAATGCAACTTTCTGAAGAGGGCATGGTGCAATTGTTTTACGATCCTTTCTTTGGATTGCAAGATCCTATTTTAGGAGTGGTTGGGGAGTTGCAGTTCGACGTGCTGATGTTTCGCCTCAATGATGAATACAATTTAGAAGTAAAACTAGAGAGGCAGCCCTTCTCGGTGGCGAGATGGCCCCGCAAGAAGGATGGAGCCATTATTGGAAAATCAATAAATGGTGGGGCAAAATTGTATATGGACAATCATGAACGACCTGTAGTTTTGTTAGCAAAAGAATGGGACCTAAACTGGTTAATTAAAGAAAACCCAGACTTAGAATTTCATATTACTGGAGGATAAAATTGACATCGCCTTTGTTAATTGGGGTTTCGGGGGGCAGTGGAAGCGGAAAGACAACATTTGCTCGCCAACTTCATGAATACTTGGGAGAAGAAAATTCTGAAATACTCTATCAGGATGCATATTATTTTGACCAAAGTAGAAATTTTAAAGGTGATGGGAGCATCAATTATGATCACCCAAATGCCATTGATTTTTCATTAATGGCCTTGCATTTAGAATTACTCAAAGAGGGTAAATCAATAGATGTACCTCACTACTGTTTTAAATCACATAAAAGACTTGAGCAGGTGACAAAGTTATCTCCTAAACCCATTGTTTTGATTGATGGTATTTTAATTTTATCTCAGCCCCGCGTGCGTGAGAATTTTGATGTGAGTGTGTTTATCGATACGCCAGAACAGGTAAGATTTGAGCGGCGTTTAGAGAGAGATATAAATGAGCGTGGGCGTACACCTGATGGTGTTAAAAAACAATTTCAAGCAACAGTAAAACCTATGCATGATCAATTTGTTGAAGTATCAAAAAAGCATGCTCATATAATCTATCCAGGGACAGAAGAGTTTTTGCCACGTATTATTGATTTTTTAAATTATTTAGAGCAAAAGCGAGGTGTTCACGGCTTTTAGCCAGTCCTCTGTGGGAGGAATGATTTTTCTTTGCTCCAAATCAAAAAAAGCAAAAGTAAAAAAAGCTTTTGCTGCTTGTTCGCCCTGTGAATTAAATAGTTCTTGTTGTAAATACATTAATTTTTTTTTGTGAGAGGGTAGATAAGTCTCTATACGACACGGTTCTTTAAACATTAATTCTTTTTTATATCGAATTTGCACATCCAATATAGTAGGACCTTTTTTTGTCTCTTGAATTTTCTTTAAACCATAACCATTTTTTTCGATCATATCCCAGCGGGCTTCTTCAAAAAGTTGTAAATATGCCGCATTGTTTACGTGGCCAAAAGTATCTAAATGTTGATAAAGTACCTGAAAAGTATATATATGAATTAATGTTTTCATCAATTCTTTATGGTCTGGTATATATTGAGGGTCAAGCAAGACATAGGTCTTAACTCTAAGAGTTAACTTGTCGAAATTTATATACAGTGGAATTATTGTAATATGAGCATAAGAAAAATCCCTGAAAAAATTGATCGCCATCGGCAAGATAGTGATAGAAAAGGTGTTCTTGGGCTATTTGAAGTTTTTATTCGAAGATTTCGCACACTAAGTTTTATAATTGTTCTCATGCCCATTGTAATCATGTGCTTATCAGTAATTGCTTTGTCATTAGCGCCAGCAGTTTTGATTACGGCGAGCCTTCATCACTGGTTAAAATCTTATTCCCTGGTTGTGTACTCTCTAGGGTTAGGTGTAGGACTATCTGTTAGTTTTTTTGTTTTTGGTTTTTCACTGCTGCTGATTACTCCACTAGTAAATTTTCTTTTTCCCTTTAAGGTTAAACCTTGGCGTGGTAATTGGCGCTCTTTAGAAACCGTTCCGTGGTATGTTCACAATGCATTAGTTTATGTTGTGAGATATTTATTTTTAGATTTAGTAACCCCGTCTCCACTTTGTACAATGTTTTATCGTTTAATGGGAATGAAAATAGGTAAGGGAGTCATAATTAATACTACAAATATATCTGATCCTTGTCTTATTGAAATAGAGGACTATGTGACGATTGGTGGTTCAGTACATATGTTGGCCCATTATGGTCAAAAAGGATATTTGATTTTAGCGCCTGTAAAAATTGGCAGAGGGGCTAATATTGGCCTCAAAGCTAGCATAATGGGCGATGTTGAAATTGGTGCCGAGGCGACAGTTAAGCCACACTCAGTAGTGCTACCTAAAACACGTATTGCTGAAGGCGAGATATTTGGTTAATTGTCACTAGTTACGTTGAGATAAATTACACGGAACTTACTCCACTTGGATTCTAATTTTTTATGTATGGCTTTCACTCGCCAATACAATTGTTTCTGTAACATTTTTTCATTTAGGTAATAGCTATTTTCTTTGATAATTTGTTCGGATAGAATTCTCGAAAAATCAGAATTTGCACTTATTTGAAAAATGTATTTATCCGCATAGCTTATGTTCTTCCATTCAAAATATATAGAAACTTTATCTTGTCCAAAAGCTACTAGTTTTAAATTATTAGAAGGCTGTGTGAGCACAGGTCTCTCAATAATGTATTCAATGTTATAATCAAAATCAATTTGGCTTGTGGGTTTGCTAATAATTTGGCCTTTATTGCTTAAGTAGTTTGCCTTGACAAAATATGTTCCTGGTTCTGTTAGTGTAATCGAATCTGAATTACCTTCAGACTCAATTACTTTTGCATCTTTAAATTCTTCATTGTCCGCATATTTTATAAGTACTTTATTGTTTGGTAGTGACTTTGACCAACTTATAGGTACTGAAATATATTTCGGTTTTTGATTTGGCCTTAATTTTTTATTAATGTCCTTAACAGGGCTCAGTGAAAGATTTGAATTTGTAAATGGATTAGTCTTTACAATTTTGACTTCTTTTTTTATAGGTTCGGGTTTGACTTCAGGGATTTCAGGTGGCGGAGGGGGAGTGTTGAGAGCTGTTACGAATTCTTGAAAAGATCCCGCTTTACCTACAGCAAAACTATTTGTCGTAGATAAAAGGGGTTCACTCATTAAGGATGTGTTGGCTTTAACACGCCAGAAGTATAATCCCTCAGGTAGAGTGTCTTCTTTTTTTGTTTCTTTAACAGATTTTTTATCTATTATATCACTAAACTGTTCATCTTCAGCTATCTCAATTTCATAATTTGTTGTCTTAGGAAAAGTTGTCCATTGAAACTTAATTGTACCTTGTTTATTTTCGTTTGAACTTTCAAGGTGTTCTGTGGGAGGGTTTAAAATTTTAAAGTCTTCCTTTTTGTAAAGCATAAAAGGATGAACTTTTGATTGAGATTTGTTGTCAGCACTTGTAATGCGCCAAAAGTAGGTTCCTGAAGTAGGAATTTTGGAGCCTTGCACTTGATTGCTCAAAGGTTCGCTGGCGATTTTGGTTTTAAAATCACTACTCTTGGCAATTTCAAGTTTGAAGTTATCAAGATTTTTTGAACTGGCTTGCCATTTAAAAGGTATAACTTCTTCATTAGAAAGTACAAGCGGTTGATTGCCAATACTTGGAGTCATAGATTTAAATTTTACTTCTTTTACTTTAAATTTTCCGGCCTCATAGTCCACTTTTTTGTCTTTATCAAATTTTTGTGTGTTGCCATTGCTAGTTAAGTTTAAACTACCTGTTTCTGAACTAAATGTTGTTTTATTCCCCTGATTGGTAATAACTAGTTGAGCGTTGTCATTGGCTTTTAATAGAGCTTCCTTGCCATCAACTTTCAAGCGAAGTGATTGGCCTTGAGCTAAATTTGAAGTGATTGATCCCAATTCTAAATTAAGATGACTGACGCCATTCTCAGTAGATAAGGTTAATAATGTATTTGCCGCTAAATTTAAACTCAGTTTTTGTTGGTCTAAGTTTAGTTCAATTGTGGCATTTGAATCATTGCCTGAGAATATGGTGTCATTTTCAAAAAGTTTTTCTTGAGTAAGAAGTGGATACCAACTAAGGCTTCCGCTAAATCTTCTACGAGTGTCATTCTCTGTGGAATTAACAAAACCAATTACATTTTGAGTTTTTAGGTTTTTAGGTTTTATGAGTTGGTTCATTAAAGAGGGAGTGTTCCATATAACAATGGGAGTAATTGACATAGCAATTCCTACTAGAATTAATATTTTATCACTCAGTTTTAAGTCCAAAGATGCCATAATTTTTGTTTACAAAGTTGTTAGTATTTAGCTATCATTATTATCGACAGGTGAGGTGAGATATTTCAGTTAAATTTAAACTTCTAGCCTTGACTATAGTCCTGGTTTCAGCGGCTCTTCTAACACAATTTTATTTATCTATAACAGAATATAAAAAAGATAAAATAGCCTATGTGTTTGAGGCGGCCTCACAAGTAGCAAAATCTACTTCAACAATGATAAAATCTGATGTTGAAGAAGGTATTGCTAAGATCCAGTTAATTTTAAGAAGACCTCTCACCCCTGAACTCACCCTACCTAATGCCACAAAAAGTTTTATTAAAGCAGAAAAAACAATTTCAGCTTTTTACGTTCTCAAGAAAAATATTAACAATAATTTTGAAATTACTAGCTATACGTCTAAAAGTGAAAACACAATCAATGCGGATTGGTTGGATGTTTTAGCCATGAAAGCAACTAATAGTGAGCTTCTCATAGATCGCAGAGAAGGATCTGTGGACAACTGGATTTTAGCTATGCCTATAGCAAAAAATAGTGGTCATCAATTGGTAGTAGTTGTTGAGTTTGAATCGGCTAGTTTTATTGAAAGCTTCTATAAACCTTCCTTACAAAATTTTTATTTACTTGATAAAAACAATAATCTTATTTTATCTCCAATTCAGTCTCCTCACTCAATTTCGTCAACAGCCTTGGATGAGATATTTACGACCGTCTCTAAGAAAGGAACGGATTCATTTGTTACAGAGATTAAAGCTTCTGAGGGTGAGTTTTTAGTGGCCAGTCAAAGTGTAAATATTGACGGTTATAAAGTTTTAGCTGTTATACCCAAACAAGTGGCTTTAGAAGCTTTAAAAAATATATCTGTTTATACAGGTTTGTTGGTTTTATTAATTTTAGGTGTTTCCATTATAGTGAGTGTGCTAGGAGCTAGTACCTTAACTCAAAATTTATCTAAACTGTATAAAGCTGTTAATTGCATTATTAAAGGTGATCTGCAAACAAAAGTAGATATACAATCTAAAGATGAGGTCGGAGTTTTAGCCAAAGGTTTCAATTTAATGACTGCTAAAATTCAAGAGCTGTTAAAAGAAACAGCGGAAAAAGCTCGTATGGAAGGGGAATTGAAAACCGCGCAAACTGTACAAAGTACGCTATTTCCAAAAGATCATTTTAAAAACAATAGTTTTGAAGTCTTTGGTTTTTATGAGCCAGCATCTGAGTGCGGTGGCGACTGGTATAGTTATAATGCTCTTGAAGATCGTGCTTATTTCTGGATAGGAGATGCTACGGGTCATGGAGTGTCTGCAGCCTTAATCACAAGCGCAGCGAAGTCAGCTTCTACGGTTATTCAATCTTTACCAGGATTGAAAACATCACAGATAATGTCATTAATGAATTCTGCCGTGGCAGAAACATCGGGTGGAAATGTTTTAATGACATTTTTTATCGGTTGCCTTGATTATAAAACTGGCAAATTTACTTTTACCAACGCTAGTCATGACACGCCTTATTTATTTAAAAAATTAGAGAAGTATAAAAGAAAAGATATCATTCCTGTAATGGGAGAAGCCGGGGCTAGATTAGGTCAAGATAAGACCAGTGAATATGTTGAAAGTGAAATTGATCTAGAGCCAGGAGACAAGATTGTATTTTACACAGACGGCCTGCCCGAAATCACACAAAAATCTGGTGAACAATGGGGTGAAGGTAAATTTTTAAGATCCTTAGTAAAAGCATTTAACGAAAAGCAAAAGGTTGAAGATATAACAAAATTTGTTTTACATGAAGCTTATGAATTTAAAAAAGAAGAAATACTTCATGACGATGTAACTTTTTTTACAATTCAATATTTTGGAAGTGAACATGCTTAAATTTTTATCAGTGTTTATTTGTTTAACTATGGTTTTTTCGTCATACGCCCAGACCAAAGGCAACAGTGAAAATGGAGCTTCTTTAGGGGTATCGACCAATAATGGGTTGAATTCAGAAATAAAAGATGAAAGTGAACAGCTTGATCTAAACGAAAGCTCGACTGAAGAAATTAGTGAAGCTGAGAATGATGAAGAGGGTAAGGCTCCTAAAGAGTCTTCTGTAGACTCACCTCAAGAGTCTTCTAAGGAATTACGTCAAAGTGAAGGGAAAAAGTTAAACCAGAATGTAGTTGCCAAGAAAATGATGGTTAAAGATGTTAACTGGTACTTTCCAGAGATTGAGAGTGAAAGTAAAAGTAAAAGTAAAAGTCGTAAATCAACATTGGTGAACGTAAATCTATCAGGCTCTACTGAACCGGGGTCCAAAGTTTATATAGGCACAAAGACAATTCCTGTAGTAATTAGTGGAAAAGTTAGGAAGTTTAAAAGAAGTAGAGCTATAATTTCAAAAAACTTAAGAATAGCAACTGCAAATACAGAGGGAATTTTTATTTACAAAATCAAACTACCGGTGGGGGAAGTAAAGCTGCCTTTAACTGTTATATTTCCAGATAAGAATCGACAAAATTTTCAGTTGAATTTATTTGTTGAAAAGAAGGAAGTCAAAATCACCAACCAGGATAATGTTACTAGATCACCAGCTTTTCGAAAGAAGTTTGGTTTTTGGTTTGGTGCAGGTTTTAATTACGTGAGAATGAAGCAAACCAGTGATGATATCGGTTCGGATTTATTATTTGAATCATTTAAAACTCCTTCTCTATATGCAAAAATAAAAGGTAATATTAGCTCGCGTTGGGATTTAGTTTATACTTTTAAATTGTCCCCTGGAGAAGCGACATCAGGAGTAACGACTGTTAACCAGGGAACTTACAATTGGTTAACAAATACCTTGGAGGCCAGGTGGTCGCCGACATCTTGGCAGACAAAAATTTTTAACAATAAAGGGCAGTGGGCTTTAAGGTTTGGAGCTCAACACCATACTTTGCCTTATATAGATCGTGTATCAGCAGGTGTTGCCGATATTGTTGAGAATTCGGTGACAATGGCCTCTCTTGGGGGGCAGTATGTAGAAGTGCTAAATAGAAATTGGGATTTTGAATTTTTTATGAGGTATCAGCATCCATTGAGTAATGGAGATAATTTTGATGTAGAGAGTAGTTTTGCTTTTGATGGTTCTCTGGGTTTGATTAGAAGTTTTAGTGAAGGATGGAAAGCAGGAATATTTTGGTATGGTCAATTGCAAAATTATAGTATTTCAGCACATGATAGTGTGGCTAATCTTGATATTGAAGGCGAAAATAGTTATTTTTACTCAAATGTTGATTTGAGATTGGGTTACACGTTTTAGTGAGGTTCACCCAAGAAACTACTTTGCTCTAAATATTTTGCCCGGGCCGAATTACCTTCGGTAAAGAAAATTTGTCTGCTTTGCTTTAAATATTTTTCCCGGGCAAACGGGCTTCTTTGTGTTTTTGTTTCCTAATATCAAATGCGCCAATTCATGATGAGCTGGGCACAAACTAATAAGGTTTTCCACACTGTGTTCACCGCCCTGGGATACTGGTTTTTTATGATGCAGATGTAACCATCTTTTGGTGTTGCATCTTTCACCTGAAGGATAGTGATGACGACATTGCCCCTGATCCCTTAAATGCACTTTATGCGCTATT
>JAGRAE010000048.1 GCA_020435005.1 Bdellovibrionales bacterium | reverse complement strand
AACTTCTGGCTTGAATTTTTAACTGCCAGGGCAACCAGACTTTATACAAAGTCACACCAAACCCTAGTCCATACTGGTTGTGACCAGTTACTCCAGCACCTTCTGTCAACTGCCCCTCATCGAACGCTGACTGTCCAGTGGGCAAGTTTAGCAAAAAACTAACAAAGACCACAGGCTTTAAGGGGTGATAACTATATTCGGGTAATATTTCATAATTTAATCCTATGAGAGAGTCAGAAAAATCATTAAATTTTTCTGATACACCCCTCTCCGCATATTCAACATCCACAAAGCTCGTCGTCGCCCACCATTGCCAGTGTTCCGCAAAAGAGCTCGCCAATGAAAGCGTAGTGTTTTTAGCTGTTCGTTTTTTGCTAGCTCCCCATTCATAATACAATTTTGAATCATTACGCACTCGCCCTAATGTCTCAGATACAGTTGTGCTTAGATTTATATTTAAGGGTTCATATTTGTGAAGAACAGTAAAGTTTGCCATACTCTGCCCACAACAACTGCCAGCAAAACTTTTGCCAGCAACAAACAACAATAAAAAACATACTAAGTAGATTTTTTTTACCAAGTTGTATCCCAGAAGACTTGCTCTACAGCCTCATTATTTAAATTCATCAACCACAGTTCCATCCGCCAAAAACCTCCCATGGTAAACTTAATATTTTCATTTTTATAGATGCCTTTGTCTATTCTTTTAAAATAACCTTCACTCTCCATTGGATGACCCATCTCAGGCATCGTTGCATAAAATTCTAAATAATAATTTTCTGGGATATCAACAAGAAAACCATTGTTATTAAATACTAAAACTAAAAGTGAGTTATTGACATTTACATTTCCTGATAATGGTGCCAGCCAATATATTTTTAGTTTTAAGTGATGGTCCTTCATTGATAAATCATTATCTTTTGATTGTTGATTTAAATTTACATCTTCAGTCCTGTAATCTTTGGGGCCCGAACAAGCCATTAAGAATATAAAAACAACAAATAGAGATTTCATTAATTGTACCTCTTAATGTAACACCCCAAAGAGCGACCATAAGAATATTTCATGGTTTCACCTTTGATAGCTCTGTTTAAATTTTCTTCAAGAAAATGCACAGACGATTTTGTAAAATCACTTTTGTCACTCACACCACCTTGATAAATCACTTCATATTTTTCATTTACTTTTCTCAACCAAGTTACATGAGGTGTTTTTAGAGCTTTGTATTTATTGACTAAATTTTGTTGATCATCGCGAACAATTGGAAAGTTGAATTTTTTCTCAGTAAAATGCTTGATCACTTTGTTGTCATTATTCGCCAGGGGCTCGCTAAGGACGCCGTAAAAATGAATTCTTTTAAATTGACGAGCTAAATAATTCAAATGATCTTCATGACTTACAGAACAAGGACAGTGATTCGACAAAAAAATGAGTATTTTATCTTGATGTGAATCACTATTAAACTGATTCACATCTAAAAATTGAGCTTTAGAAAAGTTTGTCCACAAAAATGTCGTCAAAAGTATAGGAATAAATTTCATGGTACTCTATCTAATCGTTATGTTTGCTATGGTCAACGCAGCAATTCGACTTTTTAGTTGCAAAAAGGCACTGGATTAGAACTATTTCTTTAAAAAACCCAAAGTGAAGGGCTAAAAAGGTTTACAGATTACAATTTAAACATTATTGGATTCTGAAACATTCAATAAAAGGAAAGCCATGAAGGAAATTAAGGATTTGTTTATAAATATTTTTAATATTGGTGCTATTTTAATAGCTACTTTGATTGCTAGCCAAGCCAAATCAGACGAGCTGTCGACGAGTACACAACTTGATAAACAAAATCCCACTAAATGGATGGCCACCTACAACAATATGTACCGTAACTTTGAGGGCAGCTATAACTCCAACTATTTGCTTCAACCTGAAGAATTAAAAGTTACAACTCACAATTTTGGTTTATCCTACAAATTGAACGAGAATTATTTTCTAAATGTTTCAGGTAAATATATCCGCAATGATATTTATTTAAAATCAAACAGCTCATTTGTACCCAATATCTCAGCCACTACAGAAGGGTTGGGCGACACTCAAGTGGGAATCACCCGACAATGGCTCTTTAAAAACAATTCTTTTTTATTTTTATCTGCTAACTTGAGTTTGCCTACAGGCGATTATCAGGAAAAAACATCTTCTGGAAGATTAGTTTCTTATCAAGGACAATTAGGCTCAGGAACTTATGACTTTGCGCCCTATATGGCTTACAAAAGGCGTTGGAACAGTTTTGATTTAATGACTCGGCTTCAAGGCCGCATAAGAATGGGTAGAAATGATCTCAATTACCGTTTAGGAGATGAAGTCATGGCTATTAGTTCTGTAGGTTGGTGGTTTTGGAAGTACTCCGCACTGACAGCAAGTGTGTACTACAAGAATTGGCGCGAAGTCGTTGGCTCTGAAAATGTTGAAGCTTTTAATAGCAAAGTAGAGGCCGCAAATCGCAAAAAGATGATGTCACAAACAAATGGCCACGGTACACCTCATAGAATGGGACCTCCCAAAGGCTCAACCCATGGTTCTGGCTCAGTCCGCCCCTCTTCATTCAACAGCACAAACACAGAGGACATTTTTGCAGCATCAGGCGCTCGTTGGTCAGCGCAGGTGGGTTTAAAAACAGGTATTTTCTTAGGCCCTATATTTCGTGGTATTGTAGAAGTAGGTACACCCATATATAATGAACAAATAGGTCCGTTAACCGGTTTAGATACACAATGGTATCTAGTTACGGCTCTACAATCTAGTTTTTAACGAGATCTTATGAACCCTTGGCACGATGTAGATTTAGGCAAAGCTATCCCTCAACTTTTTCCAGTTGTCATAGAAGTACCTAAGGGTTCAAAAAATAAATACGAACTTGATAAAGATACTGGCTTGATTCGCGTTGATAGAGTGTTATTCAGCTCCGTCCACTACCCTGCCAATTATGGTTTTATTCCAAAAACCTATTGTGAAGATAACGACCCTTTAGACGTTTTGGTGCTAGGTCAAGAGCCGGTCCATCCTTTAACTATCATGATGGCTAAGCCCATTGGCATAATGAAAATGATGGACCAAGACGAGGCTGATGACAAAATCATTGCTGTCCACGCCAATGATCCCGAGTATGCTCATTACAATTCCATTGATGAATTACCTAAACATAGACTTACAGAACTTAAACGATTTTTTGAAGACTACAAAGCCCTTGAACACAAGAAGGTTGTGGTAGAAGAGTTTCTAGGCCCAGATCAAGCTATACTTAGTATCACAGCTGCTATTGAGCTATATAAAAAACATTTCATAAAATGATATAATTTTTTATTCTTTTACTTTTTTTACTGGTTTGCAAATAATATTATCGAGAATGCCTTTGCTGTGGTACACAGTGGTCTTATAGATGAATACAGCTTAATTCCCATTACTAAAGCTGAAGATTTAAGTAAGCTAGATATCGTGATTAAACCAGCAACTTATGAAAAAATTAAGGAATTGAAACAACAGGGCGTTTCTTTAAACAAAATCAATATTGTTGAAGATGATGAAACAGCACGATTACATGAATGGGAGCAAGCCATGAACAAGAAAAACTCTTGTCATTCGGTTCTTCAATCGAAAATTGAAAATATATAAACAGTTATTTAATCAAAGCGAATTATAAACTATTAAGCCAACGCCCGTACTTATTCCAATCACAAAAACACCTGGTGCAATTTTATAGCGAGCAAATTGCCCAATCTCTGTTTCAGTTGTCCATTTTTGTAGGTTGTCCATGGTGTTTTTTCCATGCTTTGAATTATTATGAATCCACTTACCTATAAAAGAATTTGGCTGACTCCAGTCACCTTTATTTATATTATTAAAAACAGTCCCTGAGGCAATTGCAGATAAACTTCCCAAAGCAACAGAACAGGATAATATTCCATACTGCAAGCCGAGTAAGCCTTTATAGGATAGAGCCGGCAATCCAGATAAAGCTAAATGAATAGCTCCAGCTAAGGCTCCTCCACGTACACCTCCCTTGGTAGTCGTTTTTATGACTTTTTCAAGTTTTTGCCAAAAGGGGTGCTTAGGTGGATATTCAATAGGCTTACCTAATATCCACGAACCAGAACTTCTTATAATTATTCCTAATATGGCTCCACCAATGAGCGCTGTTCCCATTGTTGAGTAATCACTGGTATGCTCATTGTCAATTAAGCTTTCTTGAAGATAATCAATGTGTTCGTCAGAAACCCCAATCCATTCCATGCCATCCCATAAATAACCTTGTTCTGCTACAAAATATGGAGATTCAATGCTACCACCATTACCTGAAGGGACTATGGGTTCTTCTTCTGTCACCTCTTGATATTCTTTTTTTACTTTAGTTTCTTTCCTTTTTTGTGTTTCATCTTTAATAATTTCACCAGATTCATTACCGTTAATTTTATTTTTATCATTTTCTACTTCATCATAGTCACGAGTTCCACAAGATCCTAAAAAAAGCACTAAAACTAAAAAAGGAATTAAAACACCTCGCCTAATTATAATCATTTATCCTCCGCTTCTTGAGCAAAGTACTCAGGATTTTGAGTTCTAGTCACAAAACTGCCAGGTTTAATAATTTCCCAAATATAACGTTTCGAAAGAACTTGATCCTCTTGCCTCTCTGGCGGCAAAAATCTTTTTCTGAACACCGGGTAAATCCACTTATTATTGTCATCCAAATAAATAGCTAATCTGCCTATTTGATTTTCTTTAAACCAATAAACAATACCGCTACTCACATCATTTTGCGTAAATTGTTTAGTGAGTTCTGATTGAAGTTCTTCAGGGTCGCAAAGTCTATAACGCGAATATCTACCGGAGATTTCCACTTCTTGCTCTTCAAGCCCACGATAATGCCAATCTAGAATACCTCCAGTGACCAAAGCAAAAACTATAGAAGTTATAATAGTGTTTCTTGTCTCATATTCCTTGTTCTTTCCATGATGAACAAATTGATAACCGACAGCTGCACCGACAAAAGCACCGCCGAGCATTCCCAAACCCACCTTTTTACGCTGAGTAGAGCAAGCTATTACAACACTTGACAACACAAACAACAGCAAAAGGTTTTTATGTATGGCACGCATTAATTATTAACTCCTTGAGAAATATTGTATCGTTGTGTTAATGCCACAAATATATATTCACCAGCAGGCACAACAACATACTCAATTGCTTCATTTCTAATATCTCTTAGCATTTCCTCTGCAACTTGAAATGATGCTGCACTTAAACCACTTAATATTTGATTATTTAAACTAGGCTTTGCTTGAGATCCGAAAAATGAAAAGTCTCTTTCTCTTGCACCCTCGGCAAAACCACTCAAAAAACCAAAGGCTAATGCTGTACCATAAGTCTGTAGACTGTCTGAAAAAAATAAGCCGTCAATTTCTGGCAAGGCATTTCGTGAGAGCGCCAAACTATTTAATGATGTTTCAATGCCAGAGGGTAGCACCAAAGTTTCAAATTCTACTACGACACCTTTTAGAACTGGATTTAATCTCGACTTGCCTATTAATCTTGATCTTTTTGGGATTTTTCGTTTGGAATCCATACGAAATTCATTAATTGTCTCTGCCATAACAAAAGTATTTTGCACAGATGTCTTAATGGGTGTGATTAAACGCGCTTGAAATACAGATCCTGTAGGTATATAAACCTTTTCTTTGTATTTCTTTAAAACTGTAAAACCTTCACCTGGATCCACACTAACAATAGGCACTGAAGATGGCTGATATGTGTAAGATAAAACCTTTTTTTGAACATGTTTATTGTTAGCTGGAGTTTTAGTTTTGGCATTGATAGCTTTAATTTTCTTTAATTCTTCTTTTAATATTACTGCCTCATTTTGAACATTCATCAATTTTACCAAAGTTTCTTTTTCTACAGGTGATTCATTTTTAACTCTATTGCTACTAATATTGTCTTTACTAAGAGAATAGAAAATAAAAGCAAACACAATTAAGGAAATAACTATTACTATTAGTCCAAAACCAATTCGGAACAACTTACTTCTTTGATCTAGCCAAGGTGAATTTCCATCTTCATCCTTTAATAATTTATCCAAACTCATAACAAACAACCTTTATCAAATTTTTGATTAACCTTGACAATGTAATCGGCTTGTTTCTTCTCTACAAATCTCAATTCAAACATTAACTGATTATTGTTTTTAAAAAAAACAAATAAATTAGTTCTAAAACTTTTATCAAACATTTTAGCCAAATACTCATTACCTGGAATATCACCTTTAGAATTTCGAAAGTTTTCAATTTCTGACTTCTCAATAAATGGAATAATAGCCAAACTTCTAGGAGATAACTCATTTGTACTAATTTTGAAATGTGCTTTATCTGCATACAAAGTAACTTTTGGTTCTTGCTCAAAAATGAGCTGTGTAGTTACGCCTAGACCCAAACGAATAGGAATAACATCGCAAGAAGTATTGTTAACCTCTCTGACGCTATTTAAAGCAAAAGTCCATTGTAATATAAAAACAATCAAAAACATTTATCTATCTCACTTGATCACTTTTTCCATTTATTTCACCTCGAGCTTTCTTTGAGTACTCAATAAGTTTTTCTCCTTGATTTCTGGCGTAATTGTATTCTCTCATACGTGTTTCAACTAACTCTTCTTCAAGATCTTTTACTTCATGCTCTAAACCCAATGTGTATTGCTGGTGCAGAAAGCGTTTTCTAATTTCCATACCAGCTAACATACGATGGGTGTATGTACTAAATTTTTGATCTGAAAAGCTAGACCCGCTAAATGTTGCTGAATATGTTTTCCCTACTAAGTTTAATCCAAGAAGAGTTGCAAAATATCTAAAACCGGGAGGAAAGTAAGAGCCACCGAGTGTAAGGGTAAATTTTCTGGTAATAGAAGGCACAAACAACAGTAAAATTCCCAACACAAGCGACATGAAATAAATACTCTTATCATGCCTAGTGGGTAATGATTGACCACTTACAATAGAAGGCATTATTAAAGCTACTAATATAATAACTGTTGTTTGCCATAAAAATAAATTTACAATTTCCTTAAGAAGATCTAAAAAATTAACTATTTCGTCAGTTAAAATACCCTTCGCTAAAACAAAAGGTCCAAATACTCCATAAAAAAACAAAAACAACAAATAAAATGAATATATTATCCAATAGGACAAGTTAGGAAGAAGTCGAGCAATCCCTTCCACAGACCAACCAAAAACATTAGATAGTGAACCCATCGGAGGAAAACCAAAACCTTCCCACTTGATCTGAAATATATCAACAACTAGAAATGTATTAAACATATCTACGAGCTCCTTAATAGCTAATACTAAAAGTGGCCAAAAGGATACAATGATAATAATCGCAGGGATATTCCAAAGCTTTTTTTCAAGATCTGCATTGTCAAATCGTTTTAAAGCTAAAATTCCTATAAATATCACTAACATTAATGCCATCAAAAGATATGAGGGTTGAATTAACTTGGCTGAAAAATGTTCAAACCAGTTCTCCTTAAAGCCAAACACCATTTTGTTTATAGGAAATACATTTATAACATTAACTTTTAATCCACTCACTGACTTTCCTTATTTCTCAACTTTTGATTTTGTTGTTCAGAACCTTTAATTAGTATTCCAATCAAATCTTTATCACTATCTTTCAAACGCATAGCTCTTAATTCTTCTCTAATGGAATGGAGAGTTGCTAGTAACTCTGTAATTTGAACTGATAATCTAGTGTTAGTTTTCCAGTTTTGTAACTGGGCTTGGGCCTGTATCTTAGGAATAAACCCCATTTTTGCAGTTAACAAAGCATCTTCTAATTCTTTTTGATCCTTTAAATCTTCTTGATTTGCTTTCACGGTATCTTTCTGAAACTGAATTATATTCTTATAATTTTTTACATTATTTTCTTCTATATTATGAGACATCAACGATTGCATTTCTCTAAGTTTTTGTCCCTCTTCGTAAACACTTTTAAAATCATTCATTTTTTGCGACTCAATCAATGCCTTGTTATAAACATCTGTACCTCTATATTTTTCTAGTGACTGATCAAGATCATAATTAATTTGATCTAAAGTTGCGGCAACTCTCTCAAGGGTTTTTGTGTCTTTTTTTGTTTGGTCAAGTATCATTTTAAGAGTTTGTATTTGCTGTTCAGATTTGTTAATTAAACTTTGCAATTGGATAGAATCCGCACTTAAAGGCGTTATTGAAAAAGCCTGTAGAGGAAAGAGAAAACATAATACAATATATTTCATATAATTCCTCTTTTCTTTCTTTCCACAAAATCTATTATTTTTTCTTGAAAGTCTTGTCCTTTGTAATCTAAATTGTTTTTGATACTCATATTATCTTCAGGTGAAGATGTGGCAAGCCAATACTCCAATGGGCTCGGTTTGTGACGGATCATCACTCTTTCTTTCGAACGAATTAAAAATATATCTGAAAAAGAACCTTTTTTTCTCTGAAGAGAATTAATAGCCCACTGCTCAGTTGTGCGAAGTGATAAAACATCAGAATAATTCTTGGGATCACCACGTTGTTGTAATATTGCTTTAGAATCTGTGTTTTGTAAAATACTAGACCCAGCCAAACTAGATGTGACTTTATCCAGATCTTGTACAACTATCACAGCTCCTGCATAATACTTTCGAACTGTTGACACCAACTCATCAACAAACAAAGGTTGTGTTTTTAACAACGAAAATGCCACTTCATCTAAAACAATCCATGAAAACTGCTCCTTATCTATTTGACGAATTCTCGCCCATAAACTTGAACATATAATTAATTGAACAACTCGAGATAGATCCTCAAATTCAGTCAACCCTTTTAAGTCGAATGTTAAAATAGAACTTTCTTTGATTAGAGATTTATTTGTATCTACAAATTGTCCATTAAAGCTTTCTCTTTTCCAAGGTTTTAAAAGTAGACTTAACCGCAACGAGATATCTGAATTTATTTTTTGTAACATTGTCAACAGATAACTGATTGGATTTACAGGCAGTTCTTTCATGTCGAATATTTTACCTAAGCATTCAGATAAAAGTTGCCTTATATCTACAGGTGGTAATTGACCATCAACCCTCGTCATTTCTAAAAAAATTTGATAGATATGCTGCCTTCTTATTCTTTCTTCTTTTGGATCTTCACATTTAGAAATAAAGAAGGGGCTGACTTCAAAACCTTGATTTGTATCCAGACTAAAAACTTGTCCACCTAAAAATTGTGTCAATCTGTTGTATGATCCACCTATGTCGACAATAAATATATTGGGGTTAATTGAGGAACTTTGTGACAAGAGTGAATTAACAAAGAAACTCTTTCCAGAGCCACTAGTTCCTGTAATTAACCAATTGTAGTTAGCTAATTTATTGTCAACTGGGTCAATGCTATAAACACAATCACTCAACGTAGTAAAGCTGACTATTGATCTTTTATCTCCTCTTAATGTGCAAAATAGGGGTAAAAAATGTATGGCATTTGATCCCAACACAGTATGAGATTGTATATTCTTTCCAGAAAAAGAAGGGATACATTCCAGATAAGAATCAAATGTGTGCAATGTACACTCTTCGAATTCGCAAAAAAATAGCTGCGAGGACATTCTTAGTATAGTTGACATAGCCTTTCTTTGAAAAGCACCTAATTTTTTAGGTACTCTTATACCAATAGTCATTTTAAAATCAAAAATACCTTCTGAGTTCTCTGCAATACTCTTTAGAACTTCATTAATTTGTTCTAGTTGGCTATCGACGAATGCTGATGGCAACTTATTGTAGCCCTTTTTTGAACTGAGCATGTTTCTTTTTTTTTCTAAACTGGATATTATCGGCCGACTATCTTTTGCTATTAACCTTACTGAAATATCTAAAGGTAAAGGCAGTAAAGTTAAAGCTTGAATCATCCCTAATTCCGTCCAATTCTCCGGTAACTTTTGCAACTCTAAAGCACGAAATTTTTCTTCATTAATTTGTATATGACTGGCATCTATATTAATTTCTGGCCATTCAAGACCTTGCTCATCAAGACATGTTAAGTCTTGACTACTAATATTAATTTCATTCAGTATCTCTGTTTTATTCAAAATATATGCACGATTACTAAATACATTTAACATACTATAAATCAGAGATCTTTTTTCTTTTAAGATTTCTTTATCTGACTCTTTATTGCACCAAAAACAAACTACTATTTTTTGTGATAATATTTGTGGTTCATCTTTGCTGATTTTCATAAGATGATCAGCCAAACGATCTAGCAAAATACGTCTTCCATATGTATTTTCTGCCAGAAAACTTTGCTTTAGTTGTTCTTCTACCCAGTCTTGTAGCTCAACTCTTTTCCTGAATATAATTTGTATTTCTTCGCCTGGATTCATTCGTAGTGCAGAACGCCATTCACGATGTAGAGACATTAATTGATCATCTTCTAAAAATGTTCCATCTATGCCATCCAATTTAAACATAAAACCCATTTTATGTTCTTTTTCTATAAAACCATCTTCACTAATCCTACTCACGCCCCAGTAATCAACTAAAGTATTTGTTCTATTTTTATGCTTCCATATATTGAAGAAATTCATCATCAGAATTTCTCCCGATTTGAAATATACATTTTTTCATTTAATTTGTCCGGTAGTTTGATAAATCGAATTAACCTAAGAGCAAATTTTTGCCCCAAAGAATAGCGTATCCAAAATAAGAACAAAGCAATTACAAATGTAAACGCAAAGGACCATGTCTGTTGTATCGAAAGCATGTTAGATAGTTCATTGCCAATGATGAGAACAAAACTTAGTGATATTAACTCTGTTACACTTAGGCCAAGAACTTGAAAGGGCTTATCAAGGTTTCGATAAACAGGTGTTTTCATTTTTTCTCCTTATTTAAAATAATTAATTATTAAATAGGAAGCATTCACCACAATAAGACCCACTACACCGTAGATTAATCGAGTCACCCCAGAACTATCGCCTTTAGAAATTAAAAATCCTGACCAAGCTACAAAACCAACTATTAAAATATTTATTATTCTAACTAAATCAAGTATGGTTTCATTAATTTTTCCTTCTAACCCACTTTGTGCAAGTGCCAACGTAGCGAACGACAAATTAACAACAATCATATATAGTATAAACTTCAAGTATCTTGTTATGAGTGCTTTTGATTTCATAAAAGAAACTATTACGCTTAATTGTCAAACGCGTCAAAGGAACAAGATTTTAAGGAAAATACACATTTAGTACTGTATATGTTTTAAACCCACTAATTTTTATTTAGAATTTAATTGTTTAGAGTTCGAAAATTATTTTAAACATTATTTATATATGTCATTTTATTTATTCATATAGAATTTACAGCCTAAAGTTAACTAGATATCTTCGAAATATTTGATAACTCATTTAGACCGATTAATTGATACCATTTATTTTGAGGAATCCTTTTTAAGTCTTTCTCTACCCATTCAACCCTAGATTTTTTTGATTTGCTTTTAAAGTGACTTTTAATTTTTCCAAGAAAATTAGCTTCTGCTACTATAATTAAATTTAAATTGTGATTACGTTTCATCTCTAAATTGAGTACTTTAAATATTTTTTTAGCAAACTGATCTGCCGCCTGTTCATGGGGACTATTTTCTTTTTCTAAATTATGAGGAGCTGATCCCATGTACTTTGCTCGACTTTGACCTGGATGATCGTCCTGCATATCCTTGTCTCTAAGTCTTCCTAAAGAATTTTTATATTCTTTGATTAAACTTAGTCTTTTATTTGTATGTTTTAACACTTTTGCATCTGAACGATTTGCAACTACAATCCATCGCACATTTCTTCTCCTTTCAAATCTAATTAATTATTATTCTTAATATACGATTATAATTTATTTGTATTGCTAACGCTTTTATTTTTTGTGAAGTCTTTAATTTGTGCTAATCACATTTTCTAAATAATAAAAAAGCCTATTATTTTAAATTTAATGATATATTAAAATTCATAATGCATTGAGGATAAAATGAAACCCATAAAAAATAGAAAGACGGCAGGGATTTTGCTTTCAGAAAAACTCAAATCAAATAATTTCGAGGATACGAATACATTGGTATTAGCGCTTCCTCGTGGTGGGGTACCCGTTGCTTATGAAGTAGCTAAATCGCTTAACTTACCTCTAGATGTTTTATTCGTTAAAAAGGTAGGGGCCCCAGATCAACCAGAATTAGCCATTGGAGCCATCGCAGAGGAAGGAGATCCTGTTTGGAATAGAGAAAATATGAATTTATTTGATTTAACAAAAAATGATTTAAAGAAACTAGCAGAGTTAGCAAAACAGACTATTTTAAAGCAAACACAAAACTGGCGTAGCGCCATAAAGTCATTAGAAGTAAAAGGAAAAAATGTTATTTTAGTCGACGATGGTTTGGCTACCGGTATGACCATGCAGGCCGCAATAGATTTTTTAGTTCGCAAAAAAGTAAAAAGCATAACTGTTGCCGTACCTGTAAGTTCACAAGGTGCTAAAGAATCTTTAAAAAATAAAGTTGATGATGTAGTAGTACTTTATACTCCAGAACCTTTCTATTCAGTTGCTCAATGCTACGCTGATTTTAGTCAAGTATCTGACAAAGAAGTGACTGATTTACTAAATGCTCAAGCAAAAGACGAAGAAGTGAGTGAAAGCATTAAAATATTAGCACAAGACATTGAATTAAATGGAGAGTTATTTATACCTAAAAATCCTAAAGGCATCGTAATATTTGCTCATGGCAGTGGAAGTTCTCGCATAAGTCCTCGTAATCAATATGTAGCTCATGCGTTAAATCAATTAGGATTTATAACTTTGTTATTTGATTTATTAACTTTAGAGGAATCAGAACAACGAGAAAATGTTTTTAACATACCACTTTTATCTGAAAGATTGCTAATGGCAACAAATTGGATAAAAAATAATGCAAATATAAAAACACTTCCCATTGGTTTTTTTGGCGCAAGCACTGGAGCCGCTGCCGCTCTTGTTTCAGCCGCTCAAGACAAAAGCATATCCGCTGTAGTGAGTCGAGGGGGACGACCTGAACTAGCAGGTGAGTATTTAGATGAAGTTAATTGCCCCACATTATTAATTGTTGGTGGCCAGGATCGGAATGTATTATTGCTAAATCAACAGGCTAAAAACCATCTAAAGCAAAGCGAGGTAGTTGTAATTCCAGGTGCCAGTCATTTATTTGAAGAGAAGGGGACTTTAGATCAGGTCGTTGAACACTCTGCCGATTGGTTCCTAAAAACTTTGGCTAAAGAAAGTAACATCAGAAACTCTAAACCTGTCGAACATTTAGTTGAAGTGATCAAAACTCTGGCTACTCCAATCAAAGATGAAAAAAGTCTTAACTCATTATTAGAAAGATTAAGTCATTCTCGTGTTGTAATGTTGGGGGAGGCCACTCATGGTTCTGAAGAATTTTATGAGGTCAGAAAATTAATTTCAATGAAACTTATCGAAAAATATGGTTTTGATTTTATAGCTGTAGAAGGAGACTGGCCAACCTGTTATAGACTAAACAAATTTATCCAACTCAGAGACAACAGAAATGTAAAAGATATTATGGGAGAGTTTAAGCGCTGGCCTACTTGGATGTGGGCCAATAAACAAATTATAAACCTTATTGAATGGATGCGTGGCCGCGACACAGGCTTTTATGGGCTTGATGTGTACTCTCTCTATGAATCTATGGATTTAGTAAAGTCATATGCTACCAAACTGAATCCAATGTTAGAACAAAAGATATTAGATGCTTACTCTTGTTTCGATTTTTTTGATCAAAATGAAATTGAATATGCAAAGTCATTAATTAAATGGCCAGACGGATGTGAAAAAGAAATTTTAAAAATATTAAGAGAAATCTTAAGACTCCGCATTGAAGAAACAAAACTTCTTGAGCATGAATTGTTTGATATACAGCAAAATGCTAAAATTATTCACAACGCAGAAAAGTACTACACAACTATGATTTATGGCGGAGCCGATTCTTGGAATGTTCGCGATGAGCATATGATGGATACATTGGATGCTTTATTAAATTTTCATGGTGAAGGTGCAAAGGCTATAGTTTGGGCTCACAATACACATATTGGAGATTACCATGCTACGGATATGTTAAAAGAGGGCTACATAAACCTTGGTGGACTTGCCAGAGAACGATATGGCGTTGAAAATGTTGCTCTAGTTGGCTTTGGCACCTATGAAGGAAAAGTACTAGCCGCAAAAGCCTGGGAATCAAAACCGGAAATAATGAGACTACCACCTGCACAAGCTGGCAGCTACGAGGATTATTTTCACAAATCAGCAAAACAAATCAATGCAGATCAATTTTATGTTTTGGTAGATGGAGACAAGTCGCTCTCTCTTCGTAAAAATCATCGTGCTGTAGGAGTAGTGTATCAGCCTCACCTTGAAAAATACGGAAGAAACTACGTCCCCACCAATTTAGCTAAGCGTTATGATGCTTTTGTATTCATCGATAAAACTTCTCCACTTCAAGCCTTCTCAGGACCAACTAAAAAAGGTATTTTACCAGAAACTTGGCCCTTGGGTTTTTAATAGTTAACTGTCAAATTTTTGTCTTTTCTTGCTTTTTTTATACTCTTAACTCTCTTCTTATCACCAAACCTGTTTAGCCTTTCCAACATACTATTAGATAAATCGGAAAGAGCTTTATAAAGATTTGAAGAAGATCTTTGCATAATCACCCCTTTATATTTGCCAGATTTGCAATAAAATTTTGCCGTGAACAAATCCGGCCCAGCTTGTAATGGAGAATTTTGCATACTCAGTGTTAATGTGTAATGTGAACCATTCAAATCTGGAAATTTTTGCACCACCTCACTCAAATATTCCTCCGCTGCATTTTTTGCCAATTCAGATTTTTCAAGATCTTTAAAAATTACTCTTGTCATATAAGACCTCCTTGTTTTGTATAATTTAGATGTTTTAAATAACCATTTTAGCTTCTTTTGCATTCATATTTGATTTTTCTTTTAATATGGCTAGAATTGGTCGCCCCTTAGGAATTTGATCTCTAGGCACAACTATAACCTCCCCACCACTAGCTAAGACTGTTTGCGCTAGATCATCTAGAAGATCATCATCTTCATGATCTATGTGAACAGGATTTATACTGACTCCACCAGAAAACTTGTCAAGCTTGCCAAATATTTGAATGCCATCTGCAACAATCAACTTTCTAATCTTACCTTTCACTGCTGCTCTGGCAATTTGAAAAATATTTTTCTTCCCGAGCTTCATATCTTCGGCCCAGTAATATTCAACAAGTGATTTTTCTAATAGTTGTTTAGTCTCTGCTTGAAGTAAGAAGCGTGCTGCAGTTAAAGCCTCTTTTAAATTTTCTCTATCAAATATATTTTGTATGGGCTTTTTCTTTATACGTGGATAACGCAACTTCTTAATAATTGGATTTGTTAAATGAGGCTCGCCAGCTATAAATAACGGCACTTTGTTTTTGCGTACGCTTTGATAAAGCCATTCATTTAACCACTCAATAATCTCTGTATTAACATTTTCTTTTCGTATTTTTGCAGGAAACAATATGGTGTCTATTTGGCGAACACTAGATTGAGTTCCAACATAAAGTGATGCTGAGTCATTTTCCAATCCTAAGAGTAAAAATTCTTTATCGACCTGAATCCACCGAAGCAATGGTTTAACATGAAAACTCGTCGCAATAACGCAAAGATGTTCAACATCAATAGGAATACTTATCATTCTAAATGAGTCTCGAGTTCTAAAAACTCCAATGTTGGATTTGAAACTTTTTAGAATTTTAGGTTTTGAGAACAGTTGATTAAGTGGAGCCAAAAAACGTAAAAGCTCTTCTTCATCCATAATTTCAGATAAATGTTCACTGGCAATATCAATTGATTCTCGAATTTGCTTTTTTAAATGAATTAAATCCCCGCGATTTACAAGATATGATGTAAGATGTATTCCCTCTCTCGAGTTAATAATTGGTTTAAGTGACAATTCCTTTGTATGAATCATAAAGTCCTCCTTAAAGGTGATGATTGTTTAGGAATCAATCTCGTTCTTAAACTAAATTACGGTATTTTTTAGTATTGGTAAAATAGATAAATGTAATTATATCTATCGTATTATGCTATACTGTGAAAGACTGATGTATTTTGACAGCTATTGGATTTGGTATTTTTCTCTTTGCTAAAAGCAAAAAAAGTTCTTCATAAACTCCTTTCAACTTTCCTATTTCTACAAGTTCAGATGTGAGTATCTGCCTGGTAACTGTATGTGTGGCCGTTGGCATAAGACCCAGACCAGAAATAGCCATCAATTTTTTTACACTTATATCTTGGCTTTCTATTATAATATTTAATTCTATTCCATTAAGTTTAGCCCAATGGTCGAGGTCGTACCTAAGTTTGCTATCGTATGTCGGCAGTATGAGAGGAATTTCAGAAATAGACTTTGGAAATCCTTTGCGAAGATTTTTGTATTTAGGTGCACCATAAAAAGCTACATTTTTTTTAGTAATTGATTTTGTAATTATACCTTTTGCGTCAGGACCTACTGGCAGAAAATTTGTTGTTACTAAATCTATTCTGTGTGCAGAAAGCTCTCTAATGAGCTCATCCAGTCTCCCTTCTGATAATGTTATTTGACAAGGAGAGAGTTTAAATGCTGACTGAACTAACTGCAGTATTATTTGCTTAGGTATACTATCTAATGCGCCAATATGAAATGTTGGCTTTAAAGGTTTCATTTCAGAACCCATTTTAAAAATGCTTTTTGCATAATCGAGTGCAACTTTACCTTGTTCTGTTAAAATTAACTTTTTATGTTGTCTTTCGAAAAGTAAAACACCTAATGAGTCTTCAAATAATTTAAGCTGCGCGCTTAGTGTGGGTTGGCCGAGCCTGAGCTTTTCTGCAGCTTTTGAGACACTTCCCTCTTCAGCAATAGTTTTAAAGTAAAACAGATGATGATAATTAATCCATTGATTCATAATTCTTCCTAACAAACAATTATATATATTAAAAAACGATACATATAAGTACTTTAATCGATTTGAACGAATTATATTTACAATCTATAATTTCACAAAACAACTAAAAATGGAATAAAATGTTAAAAACAAAATCAATAAAAAATGGAATAATAGAATTTTTCAAAATAGAAGCATCAGCTGGTATTTTACTAGCCCTTTCTGCCTTCTTTGCCTTTTTAATAGCCAATTCAAGTTTATCCAACTTTTATTTTTCAACTCTAAGCCTTAAAATTTTTGATTTGACATTAAAGTATTGGATAAATGATGGTCTTATGGCCATATTCTTTTTTTTAGTAGGCCTTGAAATTAAAAAAGAACTCGTTCTTGGCCATTTAAGTAGTCCTAAAAAGGCTTCTCTTCCGCTAGCGGCAGCCATTGGCGGCATGATTTTTCCAGCTATTATATATGCAATACTCAATCCTACTCCACCAGGTTCAAATGGCTGGGGTATCCCTATGGCCACAGATATTGCCTTTGCAATTGGTGTTTTAACTCTTTTTGGTCGAAAAATTCCATTGGCTTTAAAAGTTTTTCTGCTAGCTGTGGCTATAGTCGATGATCTAGGTGCAATTTTAGTGATCGCATTTTTTTACACAAATAACATTAAGGGTGAAGGTTTAGCCTTAGCCTCTTTAGCACTTGGTCTAGCTACATTGCTACGCTACTCTGGAGTGAGAAGTTATTTAATTTACACACTTATTGGAACAGTAGTGTGGGTCGGATTTTTGTATTCTGGTATTCACGCCACAATTGCTGGAGTTGCGCTTGGTTTGTTAACGCCGACAAGTTTTCCAACAGAAAAGGGTTCACAGGTATCCTATTCTCCCCTTGAAGATTTAGTACACATCATTCACCCCTGGGTGAGCTTTGGCATAATGCCCATTTTTGCTTTTGCTAACGCCGGCGTTGATCTAAGAGGAATTGATTTTTTTGAGGTCATTACTAACCCAATAAGCATAGGTGTTATTTTTGGACTTTTACTTGGCAAACCTTTAGGAGTGTTCACGGTAAGTTATATTTTGGCGAAGTTTAAAGTTGTTACTCTACCCAAAGGCGTTCATTGGGGACAAATCATAGGTGTAGGGTTTTTGGCAGGAATTGGTTTTACCATGTCATTATTTATTTCCAGCCTAGCATTGCCTACCGAACTTGAGATCTACTCTAAAACTGGAATTATTGTTGGATCAATTATTTGCGGAATCATTGGAGCTATAATTATTAAACTTACAACAAAAGCAAACCACAAGCACTATTCTGCAGGAACAACGTAAATGGTGGATGAATTGCTGCCAGCGTGAATTAAATAATTCTCTCCATCTGGAAAGGGCTCCACAAAAGGTGTGTTTATTTCTCCTATATTTTTACCATCTAAAGTAATATTAACTGCAAACGGTGCTTGAGATGGATTATTCAAATCTTTTGCATAAACATTACTTGCACCTGAATTAGGACTATTAAAGTTTGTTGAAGCACTCTGAAAAAATATAAGATTTGGTTTACCAGGATAATTGGCTGCAGAATTGATTGGATTTATAATAGTCGGAAAGTTACCTGGTGTTATTCCATTGTCTGAAGATGAAACTAAAAATGGATTTGAAACGATATTATCAATACCCTTAATGTAAACTTGATTAGTGCCCCCTGTTGCAGCACCCAAATTAGTGGCGTCAGAAGTAAAAATCACTGAATTTCTTCCAAAGACCCTATGTGGATATCTAGAAGTTGAATTAGCAGGAGTCACCCCATCGGTAGTGCTTAATAGAACCGGAGCAGACGATAAATTTGTAAGATCCTTAAGATATATTTGTGAGACTCCATTTTGTGGCGTAAAATTACTAGCGTTTGTAGATAAAGCTACTCTACTAGCATCATCTCCAACAAATACAGCACTTTCTATGCTCGCGTTTGCTGGAGTGACTCCATCCGTAGTACTAACCAATATTGTATTTTGAGTTAAATTAGAAAGGTCTTTTAAATATATTTGATTACTATTTTTTAATAAAATTTTATGACTCAATTCATCTAACGCAAAAGGCGCACAATAAGTATTGCCTATAAGGGCCACACTACCATCATTTGTAGAAATAAGTTCTGGGGCAGAGGACAAGTTATTTAAATTTTTTCGGTAAACTTGTCGAGAACCATTTGCTCCAGGCAATAAAGGATCATCACTTTCAAAATATAAATTATTATTTAATTGATCTACGCCACAAATGCTGTCAAAGGTAAAATGAGAACCTAAGGTTCCATCC
>JAGRAE010000047.1 GCA_020435005.1 Bdellovibrionales bacterium | reverse complement strand
CATTGAGAAAGTCCCTATCAGGATGTAAAAGCCAACATAACTTATCCTATCTGCTGGAAGTAGTAATTTGCCTCCAAAAATAAACATCTAAATGTATAGTTCATCTTAACCGAAGGTCATTTCTGCCCGGGCAAAATATTTAAAGTAAAACACTTAAAAATTCCTTAACTGAATGTTATTGTGACTAGTAGAAAAAATATTTAAAGCAAAGTAGACAAAGTTATTTACTCACATGCTATTTAGTACAGGTAATGAATTAAATATTAATTTGTCTTAATCTGAAAAATTCTTTTTCAGAACGTAACATTGTTGCAACACTATTGTTTTAAATTGGCATCTAAGTTGCTCATTAATTTACCGATACGTTAATCTAAGAGAGAAGGAAGGTTTACTATGAAAAAACTGACAAAAATTGGCTTGATTGCAGCTATGTTTGCATCGATAGCCATGTTTACAGCCTGTAGTTCAAAAGACAAAGCACAAGAAGAGTCAGCAGAGTCTGCTTTAGTTGAACAAACACAAGATTTAATGTCTGATGAGTCTTTACAAGAAACACCAGATATTGAACAAGCTGGAGATATTGCCGATTCTGAATCTGCAGAGATTGCTGACTCTACAGACTCTAGCAATTTAGATAATGATCCCTACGCAGATACAACGCCCCCTTTAGCTGATGAGTCAGATTTAGGTGCGACATCTAGTGGTTTAGGTCACTAAATAAAATATTCATTCTTATTCATACATGAATTCAATAAAAGGCCGTTTTTAAATGGCCTTTTTTTTAGTTAAACTATATTACTAAAACTTAGAATATTCATATTAATAATGATTATTTATCGCTTACTAACAAGTAACCTCGATTCTCAACTGTATCAAAGCTTTGCATGGCTTTAAATAATATTACAGCAGGCACCCATACCCAGTGGTGCTTACTAGGTGTAACATCTAAAACTAAAAATGAATCACTGGCTTGGTGATAAGCTCCCACTGGTGAAATATGACCGCCCCCCTCTTGTCCCAAAAGAGAACGTTTGTAATTGACTATGACGTAATCATTTTCAGTTCTTAGATTATTTTTCATTTCTTCTCTCATTTTCTCAACTTTAAAATCTTTACTAACTACGCGCAAAGAAGACTTTAAGCCATGTGCTTCCATCATTTTATGCATTTGTCTAATCTGAAGGCCAAAATCTTTTTTTCCATTAATGGGTTGGCCAAAAATTTGTTCCTCTGTTTTAATTTTTGATTTTAAAGATGTAACAAAGTTTTCGGGTGTATACATGTTTATTTCTGGATTCCATTTTTCTGGAATATGAGCTTTGAGTTTAGTTTTTAAAGGAACTAGTGGAATGCGTGAGTCATTTTTATCCAGTCTTAATGCATTAAGCACAATTGATCCCGTTGTCGGACCACAAACTACATCATTGGGTTGAGCCTGAAAGTGATTAGCCAATTTAAAAAAATCAACATTATAAGAAGATTCACTGAGTCTTTTTATACCTTGTGGTTGTGACCAGTCTACAAGTTTTGGCGAAGACTTTGCAAAGACAAAGTTTTGAGTTAAAGAAAATATGAGAACTAAAAAAATATTAAACATATACATTCCTAAAGTAGTTGATTTAAACGATTACAGTCATAACGTAAAATAGCATCTAGGGCAAATAACGACTTGTCTAAAGCCTCTTTAAAATAAATCAAATGTGGAGCTGTAATAAGCATTACTTCCTTTTGTTTGGTGGCTAGATCTTTTTCAAAAAGTTGAGTGGCATTACAAGAGAATAAACCTAATATCTTAAGCGGTTGGTTAATTTTTTTAAAATAATTTAAAATTTGATGAAAGCTACCGTAGCCATTTTTATATCTTGTAAAATCTACTTGCATATCTTTTTTTAGTAAAGGAGGAAAGAAATCAGGTCCACCGCCGGCTCTAGAATGTCCGTTGTAGAATAAAATATCAGCTTGGTGCAATGAAAGTAAAAACTCTTTGCGAGCTCTTTGACTTAACCAATTTTGAAATGGGTGTTGGCGATTTTCATCGTCATCTTCGGTTACTGAACTATTCAGAACTCTAATTAATAACTTTTTGTCATTCCAAATTTTCGTAAATAAAAAAGCATCATTTTCACTTCTTTTAAAACCACATAAGATTTCTTCGCCGGCACACTCTTTTTCTAGCTTATAAACAACCACATTTTTTTCATAGCGATCTCCTACAAACCTTGCTGGTCGGGCGTCTTTGTAACCAATTATTAAGGAAATTTTTAATTCTTTTTTTAATTTTATTGTATTTATGGTTTGTTCACAACTTTTACCCGAAATATTGCCAATGGCTGGAATAGAAAGTAAAAAGACAAAAAGAATGCTAATTAATTTTACCAATTGATCTCCTTTTTGTCTTTTTTATCTAAGCAAGTTTTTCTAACAATTTTATGAGAGTCACTCAGGCACTCAGAAAAATCTATAAAATAATAGGGGAGAGAGTACAAAGCTTGAAGTCTCACTTGATACCAATTGCTTTCCAGAGCTAAAGATGCAATTTTCTTGAATTCCTTATTCGTAAATTGGCCTTTTAGTCGACGAACATAATTGAGTGCACTAGACTGTGTTTCATAATTTCCCGCAGTTAACCAATTTTCAATAATACTATAGCTTAATTTGTGTTTCATCCTTCCTAGAGTATCCATCATAATAATTTTAGCAGGCAATGAAGCCTCTGAACTGGTAATTCTTAATGAATATAAGCCAATAAGGGTGGTTCTTGTTTTTTTTGTTATAAGAGAGTTCATTGCTAAATAAAGATGACCTGTTTTGTCTTCTTTGGAATATTTAACGAGGACATCAATAAGATTATAAAGTTTAAGTGAAGCGATGACATCGGCGGCCAGTTCTCGATTTTGATTGATTTCTATTGCTGTTGTTAGCTCTTTATTTAAGTTGGGATATTTTTTAAGCGCTTCTATTGAATTCTTTTGAACCTGCCAGCTTTCACCAAATAAACGTTTGCCATATTCGGTCCAGTCTTTAGATGTTTTTGGGGACATAGCCGATACTTGAAGACTTATAAAAAAAGTAATGAAGAATAAAAAAAGACGCATACATAGTATTGTAAACTTCGAAACCTTCAGTGAAAACCAATAAAAACTAGACTTTGATCTAAAACCTGTGGCTTAAGACTGTAAAGTAAAGAACCGATGAGAAAGTGATTATGAATTCATTTTTAAAGTATCCTTCAGAGGAATCAATTATTTTATTAAATCAACCAAGTTTGGCCTTGCAAACTGTGTTGGCAGACCTCCATAAAATAGGATACAACTCTGTTTCTATAATCACAGATGATGAAGAAGATCAAAATTTAACAGATCCAAAAGTAGCTGTCTATGAATTGAGTCCTGAAAAAATCAATGAGGATTTAGAAAATCAAATCAGTAATATCTTAAATAAATATCCTAATATTAAAATTATTGCTGTATTTTCAGCTCCCCTCCAATACTCTATGGGGGAAGTCAAAAAAATGGGTTTAGATGGTATTTATCATTTATTTTTTGATCGAGAGATTTTTATTAATGAAGTTTTTGATATTGCACCTATCGATATTCCTACTAAAAAATTAAACTTAGATACTTTAGTTAGAGTCAATATTATTGAATTAGAAGGGCAACCTTTACCGTTTGATATTTTTATATATTTACCATCTAACAAAAAAACAATTTTGTATCGTCCTCAAGGGCAAATTTTAGATGATAAAACTATTGAAAAATTTAAAAAATACTCTCATTACAATATTTATATTAAAAAGTCTGATCTTGGCATATACAAAAAACATTGTGCAAGAGTACTTGAAGAAATCCAAGCAGATCCTGCGATTCCTATGGCTGTTAGAAGCCGAACAGTGGCCTCAGAAATAAAAAAATTAATGACTGGATTTTTTACTAACGAAGATTTCACCTCTGATGATGGTAAACAATTATTAGATAATGCCAGTCGAGTTATAGAAGAATTTATTAATGATAATTGTAAAGATAAAAGTTTATTACAGTCGGTAGAAGCAATTGCTGGTGAGCATATGACTAACTATACTCACTCGCGCAATGTGGCTACATATTGTACTTTATTTGGTTTAAGTCAAGGAGTTGGCACCCCAGAGGAGCTGCATATGGGAGGCCTGCTTCATGATATAGGCTTAGCCGATCTACCTGAAGAAATGTTGTGGATGAATGAAGATAGCATGACCGAAACTGAATTAGCTCAATACAAACTTCATCCAGGTAATGCAAAATTAGAGTTGTCGACAAAAAAAGTTAAAGTTCCGGATTCAGTATTGAGTATGGTTTTACAACATCATGAACGTCCAGATGGAAGTGGCTTTCCTTACGGCTTAAAAGCAGATGAAATTGATCCACTTGCAAAAATTTGTGCTTTTGCTGATGAATTTGATCGATTAACGAGTGTACGGGAAGGTCAAAAGTTGTTTACTCCGGTTGGAGCCATGGATAGAATATCAGGTAAAGATGGACAAAGTCCGTTGCCATTTTATGAAGAAGATTTTCACGCAAAATTAATTAATGATTTTAAAGATGACAAGCCCTTATCTTTAGAAATTCCTGAAGTTAAATCTGTTGATATAGATGATGAATCAAGCGATATAGATGAATTACCTGATAGTTTTGCTAAAAAAGCCCCTAAAATTCCTGTTTATGAGGTTGCTGAAGATACTCAATCTAAAGGAATGAGTCCAAATAAAGACTATATTGGAAATTTATTGGATAATTTGGAAGACGACTTTGTGGATTTGTCTATGGGTTCATCCAGTGAACTAGAGGGTTTAACTACAAATAATATTGAAAAATGTAAGGAGCTATTCAAAGCAGCTCAATCAGGCGATGTACTTGCTTTACAAACAGCTCTTGATGAGGGTGCTGATATTAATTATCAAGATGAAGATGGCAATACAGCTTTGATGGCGGCTGTAAAGCATAGTCATGATGAAGTGGTTGTTCATTTGATGGAAGAAGGTGCAAGTGTTGATTTGCTGAATAACTTCAATCAATCGGCCATCGATATGGCAAATACTTCTAAGCAAAAGGCACTGGCCGCTGAGATGGAGAAATTTAGGAATAAAAATACAAATCCATCGAAAACTGAAAAATCAAATGATGTTAAAGCGAATAATAATGAATTTGATGTCAATCACCGTAACAAACAAGGTCAAACTCTATTGATGCAGTTATGTGCAAAAGGTAAACTAGAAGGTGTACAGAAACTATTGAATATGGGTTCCGATGTTAAAGTAAAAGATTTTCAAGGGCACACAGCATTGATTTTTGCTGCGAACAGGGGGCATCTTGAGGTTGTGGAATTATTGATAAAAAATGAAGCTAGTTTGGATGTAAAAGATGGTAGTGGTAGAACAGCTCTGGCCCACGCTATTGAACATAAGCATTCACAAGTCGTTGAAGAATTATTAAAACATGGTGCGCGACCAGATTTTAGAATTAAAGGCCTAACCATGTTAATGATAGCCGCCTATACAGGACAAGAAGATATTGTTAATTTGTTGTTGAGTTATGGTGCGAATATAAGAGATAAAGACATTAAGGGTAAAACCGCTGTGGAATATGCTCTGGTAAAGGGTCATACAGCAGTTGCTGAACTTATTAATGGTGGACCACTTAAGAAATCTAGCTAGTGAGCCTTCCGAAAAGTTTTTTCTTTGTTGCTTCGTCGTCGCGGTAGCATTTCTACAACTTCCTCCTCGCGCCTCGAAAAAATAGTAATTTAACGAACTACTAGCACAAATATTGCCACTAAATAATTCCTTGTAGTAAATGAATTTGTAATCTAATTTAATTGGAATTGGTGGTATGATTTTGTCTAAAAAATATACTTTGGTGACATTATTTGTATTTAGCCTGTTATTGAGCTGTCAGGCCGTTTTGGGGAAGCCTAAAGAGGACTTAAATATAGTTTTACAAAAACTGGGTGTTAATTCAATTAGTGAATTGAGCCTGCCTCACATTGTGTATGATCAGGAAATTCGATTTGAAGAAAGTGAATATGTTTCTGCTGTTCATAAATTAAAAAATGAAAGACAAACAGTATTGGGTAAAAAGCAAGCGCTCTACCGAAAAGTCACTTTCTCATTAAAAAATAATCTGAACATGTCGGTACGTGGCGTGATGTATAAACCTTTTAAACCTACTGGGTTGAATGAAAAGCCACCCATTGTATTCTACTTTCACTCTGAAAAAGGGGGGCCTAATCCGTTTACTAGTGGTGAATTGACTCAAATGCATGCTGGTCAGGGGCAGGATAATAGGGGGTGGAATTGGCTTTCTCACTTAATGAACCAAGGAGTGGTGGTTGTTGCATTGGATTCACCAGGCTATGGAGAGACTTTTTCCAGAGAATGGATTAATTATCAAAAAGAATACGGACTTTCACGCGAACAGTTGCGTTTATACAGTGATGTATTAGCCTATTTGTTTTTTACTAAGAATGAAATGTTTGATGGTGAAAAGGTAGCGCTTTTATCGCAACCTTCTGCTTGGTTTCGAACTTTGAGTTTGTTCCATGTTTTGGATAAACCGAATATGTATAAGGAAAATTTAAGAAATATATTTTCTGCTAAATGGCCTTATTTATCCGTTTACGGTATTTTAGCAAGATTGAATAAAAATCTCTATAGTCCTTCTTTTGCCCCTAAATTAATGGAAAGCTTTCGTAAAGAGATGATTTCACAAAAAAACCAGATGAGAAAGCAAGAAAGTAACTGCGAATCTGATTTAAATGAACAAGAGGAGCAAAAAAATTCTACCGCTAAAGATCCAAATTACGAAGTAGAGAGTGAAGTTGAGGGAAGGGTAGAGGATAAAGTTGAGAATGAAGTGGTGAATGATATTCCAAAGCAGGGTGAATTGTTTTGAGTTTATAAAATTGTTTCCCGGGACACTTTCCTTAATGTGATTTTAATATTTATAATATTAATTAGTTCATAATTGAGATCTATAATATTTTTTCACTGGTCTTTTTTAACTGCTCCCGTTTATTGCGGATTGGGAATTCTCACTCCTCGGCAGGAAAAATAATTCATGTCTTTTAAATTTTGCGTGTGTCCCGGGACACAAAAGAACAGCTTTCACCGCACGCGAGAAACACCAAGTCTATTTAAAGTATCAAGGTCAATGTGCCTACCATAATGCCAATGGCCAAAAATGTAATCAATCTACATTTCTAGAAATTCATCATAAAAAACCGGTATCACAAGGGGGCACCAATGACGTTAGCAATTTAGTTCTACTGTGCAAGGGGCATCACAAAGTGGTTCACTTATGTTGAGCGTATAAAAAATATTTATTTTTTAAATTAGACCTTATAAAAAATTAGGTTATGATTTTGTAATCTACACTGTAACTTTGTTAATATAATTTTTAAAAACGACTCCCGTTAATTGCGGATTAGAAATTCTCACACCTCGTTAAAACCTATCTTATATAAAAGAAAATATAGACATTTTAATATTTAATAGGACAAAAAATGGGATTCAAATATAAATATTATAGAAAATTTTGTTCATTACCCATTCTTTACAAGCTCAGCTGTGTATGCTTTTTGCCTATTTTAGTTTTAGGAGAATAGAAAAATGAAAGTTATATTAAAATCAAACATTATAATTTATTTATATCTAAGTTTAATGGGTCAACTTTCATGGGCTGGACACTGGGAACAGCAGGAGTCACAAATTAAAAGTAAATATATGATCTGTGAGCAAACTTTATCATCAGACTTAGATTTAAATCCAATTGAAGCAGATAAATTAGATTTACAAATCACAAAACTTAGTAATGGTCACAGGCTTGAATTGCTCGGCATGAAGCCAAGAGATAAAGTAAAAAGAGCACTTTTTAACTGGCTGGCTTTAGAACAAATCACTGTAGAAATCACCTGGAAATCTGTAGAAAGCGATTTAATAGCTAGTGAAACCTTAAAAAATAAATTTAAGGTTGTTTCTGTAGATGATGATTATGTAAGGTTTAAGCCATACATAAAGGCTTCAAATGCAAATAGTGTTAGGCCTAATAAAATTGTCGGCACCATTCAGTTGCTGATAAATGAAGTTATTAGTTTGAAGCTCGTTACAAATTAATAGTCGCATAAACTCGATGAGAATCATCATTGTCCTCAAGAGCTTCTAAAAGTTTTGAAATCTCATTAATTTGTTCAGTATTTAAATTTTCTGTTATATTTGTTGGAATATATGAGAGCTCTGCTGTTGTAATATCCCAACCACGCTCTTGTAAGGCTGTTCTTATACTATCTAAATCCTCAGGTGCACCATAAAAACTATAGCTATTTTCTTCTTCATTTTTTTCAACATCATTTGCGCTCACTTCAATAGCTTCTTCTTCAGGGTCCGCTACATCATTTTTAAGACCCTCAATTAAACTGGCACGTGCAAACATCCAAGCCACACAACCTGATTCGCCCATGTTTCCACCATTTTTATTGAAAACAGCACGTATCTCCGAAGCTGTACGGTTGCGATTATCCGTTTGGCACTCAACCAAAACACCAACTCCATGGGGGCCGTACCCTTCATAAGTCAATTCTTCAATGATACCTCCGTCCAATTCACCTGTTCCTTTTTTTATGGCTCGTTCAATAGTGTCTTTGGGACATGATTGTGCTCGTGCAGCATTAATTGCCATTTTTAAACGAGAATTTCCCTCTGGGTCACCACCACCTAGTTTGGCGGCAATTTGAATTTCTCGCGCTAATTTTGTAAAGATTTGTCCTTTTTTTTGTGCTTTTGCTGTTTTGTGCGGGTTTTTCCAACCTTTTCCCATGCTTGCTCCAAACTATAAATTTATTTTTCAGGACAGTTGCTATACAGTCCACTATAAAGATAAAAAATGTAAGTCAAAGGGTCAAGGTTGGACATGCATAACCCATTATTAGTAAATAACATATATGAAAAAATATCATTGATTGAAGAGGTCTGCCATAATCTTTTGGTTGGGGAGTTACACTTAGAAGTACCTCTCATTCCTGGTCGTGAGTTTAAAATGGTTGCAGCCAGAGAAATTCCAAATAAAAAGGGTTTATCTTACCGCGAAGGTCAGGGGCAAATGCTTCATGATTTGGCCAGTATTGAATTGCAAGCAATGGAATTAGGGTTGCGAACTCTGGCAGATTTTCCAGAGGCCCCTTTATTATTTAGAGAGCAACTTGTGCAAATTATCATTGAAGAAAGCCAACATTTGAAACTCTGCCTTAAGGGACTTGAGCAGTTGGGTTATCGATGGGGGGATTGGCCAGCACACGTACAATTGTGGGCAAGCACCAGCTCTGAAGATGATTTGTTGGATCGCATTCTCATTGTGCACAGATATTTAGAGGGGTCGGGATTAGATGCAAGTAGTATATTGTTGAAAAGATTGAGTAGTGTCGATTGTCCACCACTTGAAAAGGCGATACATAAAATTGCAGAGGATGAAGAATCACATGTGGAATTTGGTTCCTATTGGTTTCAAAAAAATTGTAAAATCAAAAAATTAGACTCAGATTTTGAATTCAAAACAAGATTTAAAAAAGTCTTGCCACGACTTCCTAAACGTTTTGAAAGAATTAATTTTGAGCTGAGAAAAAAAGTAGGTTTTACAGATGTTGAACTTCAAGTCCTGTCAAATGTCCGTGAAGAATGGGTAGAGTCATTTAAATCTAAATAAATATCTGTGGTGTCTTTATAGCTTATCAACAGGAAAATAGAGTAATTTAAAGATCTAATAAGTAATTTCGCTACTTAGAATCTCAAAAGATGTTTGCGATTCGTATTCTTCAATTTTTTGCAATTCAACATCGTTTGTATCTAGAATATATTGACTTAAATTTTTAACAAAACTTGGTGATCCAAAGTTTACATAAGGACGAAGCGGTGAGTAACCCGATAAAATAATATTTTTTGAAGTATCTGCTAACCAGTGTTCCACCTCGTAAGCGAATCTTTCATGAATATATACATCAAAACTTGGATTTAACCATAAACCTTCTTCAGTAGTGCTTATAATTTCCCTTGTCCATTTTTGTAAAAAATGTTCGTATTGGTCTTCGAATAGCTGATATAAATAAGCGTGTGCTATTTCATGAACCAAAACTAATAGCTGGTAATTTCTGGCTAACTTTTCTGTTTGAACAGTCACTAGAGTAGTGCCAGACTCTAAGAGTTCAGCTGGATCACTAAAAGGAATTTCATTATCAAACTCAATAACTTCAGCTTCATCTTCTTGATAAGTATAAAAATGATAAGATTTATTATAGGTCATTCCGTGAAAATTAACGTCAGAATGTTGCTTTTTAAAATTAAGATCAAGAGCTGAAAATCTAACTCTGGGGTTGTTGAGGACGCTTGTTATTATATTTTTTATTTCATTTGGAACTTCTGAGTCATTTAGTACAGTTAAAAGTGGATTTGCTAAAAAACTTAGATCTTCTAACTTTTCTTCAATAAATTTTAATCTTTTTTTGTTTTCTAACTGCTCTTTGCATTTATCAAACTTAGAGGTGTAGATGACATCACCAGCAAAAGTGAGGTGAGGGATAAATAATAATATGAGTGTAAAACAAAAATATACTTTCATCATTATTAAAAACGCTCATGAGGAAGTAGTAAGCGCCATTGACCCTCACGTAGCGTGCCTAAAGTCACACGACCAATTCGCGTACGTTTTAAGCCTATGACTTGCAGACCAACCAATTCGCACATTCTACGTATCTGCCTTTTTTTTCCTTCAACAAGTGTAAACTTTAGTTGATCTTTGTTTATCCAGTCAACTTTTGCTGGAGCCAAAGCTTTACCGTCTAATTCTAAGCCATGTCTTAGCAATTCTAAACCATTCTCTTTAATTTGACCTTTAACTCTTACCAAATACTCTTTGTCAACTTTACTGCCTTCACCAATTATGGTTTTGGCAATGTTGCCGTCTTGTGTGAGTACAAGTAAGCCTTTTGAATCAATGTCTAGTCGCCCAGCTGGCGCTAAACCTTCGCGTAATTTTTTATAATCTTGAACACCTGGAGTGTTAGGCATAAGGTTTTGTGCATTAATTAAATCAATGGCTGATTCGTATTTACCTTCTTCATCGGCGTGACTAACATAACCTATAGGTTTATTAAGTAAAATAGTTTTTTTAAGTGAAAGAAGTTTTTTTCCTACATGATTAACTTTTATTTCAACATCTCTTGGGAATTTTATTCCCAAAGTCTGTACGCGTTCACCATTAACAAATACTAAACCTTTTTCAATTAGTTCATCGGCTTCACGTCGTGAACAGATTCCTTTTTCGCTCATTAATTTTGATAATCTTACTAAATCATTTTCTGACATGGGTAAATAAACCTATTTTTTGTTGTTTCGTTAATCATAATGCTATGTAAATGTTTGCCTAACAGAGTATGTTTTAAGCGATCATAAATTTCTTTCGCCAAAAACTCTCCGGAAGAATATTCAATAATTTCATTTAAATATTTTTTGTTAAAAATTTTATTTATATTTTCAGTTACTATTTGTTGGACAACATGATGAGGATATATAACACCACTGTCTTTATTAATTGCTCCAGATAGCGTTACATAATACTTGTAGTGATGACCGTGTAGTGGCTCAATGTTTTGATTATTTAAATTGAGTTTATGTATTCCATTGAGTTCAAATTTATGAGTTACAAAAGCCTTAATCATGGAAGGATCCTTCGCCAATTTCAACCCATAAATCTTCACCTTCTATCAATTTGATTTTCACAAGATCGACAATTGAATCAGTAAAAAATCTTTTTAATTCTTTATAACAATATAGTGCAATATTTTCGCTAGTGGGAACTTTGTCCGAAAAATTATCCACGTCTTCGTTTAGAAATTTATGATCTAAACGATCAGTAACTTTTTTTAAATAGTCATCTAGCTCACGTATGTCTTGTATGATGCCAGTTTCTGGTGAAATGGCTCCACTAATATAGGCTTCGAGAGTATAGTTGTGGCCAAATCCATATTCAGAATAGTAATTGCCATAAATCTCTTTATTTTTATCAGTGTCCCATTCTGGATTATAGTAACGGTGACCACAGCTAAAATGAATTTTTCTTGCGATTATTGCTTTTTCCATATTATCTCAGATTATGTAGTCCGCCATCAATTATTTGTTGTGTACCAGTAATCCATTTAGCTTTTTCACTTAATAAAAAGCTTACCATCTCTGCAATATCATCCGGTTGACCACTTCTTCCCAGAGGTACTAATTCATTTATAGATTGATGCCAAAGTGAGTCCGTTTGCCCATGAATTGGCGTTTCAATAATTCCAGGGCAAATACAATTCACGCGCACGCCAAAGGGAGCCATTTCGGCGGCTAATGATGTGCTCCAATTTACCATAGCCGCTTTTAATGAAGAATAAGCCGCTGTATTGGCTATCGGCTTCAAGGCAAGGGTGGAAGCAATAGTGATAATAGTTGTTTTATCATTTATGATTCTTTGCCAAAACTCTTTAATAAGAGAAATGGGGCCAAGAACACTAATTTGAAACTGCTGCTCCCATTCAGTTATTGGGGTTTCGTTGAATGAAGATCTGTTTATGTTCCCAGCATTAATGACCAGTGCCTTTAAAGGGCTGCTATTTTCCTTTAACCATTGTTGACTAAAAGACTGAACTTCTTCAGTCTTTGTAAAATCAAAATTAAATGTTTGATGATTGTCACCTTGACAAGAATTTTTTACTTCAGTGAGCCGTAATATATCACGCCCCAATAAATTTAAAGCATAACCTTCATAGGATAAATGCCGGCTTATTTGCGCTCCTATACCACTAGAAGCTCCGGTGACAATTGCAGTTTTCATTGGATTTAGGTTCTAACAAAGAAATAGTTATAGGAAAAGGGAAATATGTCGATTAGTGAATATGACCACATATTTTATCCACTTTTTGAAAGTCTTTTCATGGTCTCTAATATTAGGTTGGGCCCTGTGGGGGCCCTTGCCCTTTTGAGAGGTGGTTAGGCGGCTTGTTTTCTCATAAAATTTTGATACTTTTTATCAAAATCTTTTGGCTTTTCACCTTTTCGATTTACCAAACCTTCTTTAAACCACATAAAGTGTTCATCGCAGAAACCCGCTCTATGTGCCTTACCTTTGCATACAGGGCATTGTTTGGGTAGTTCAATCACATTATTAGGGGCTCCACCACCAGAATTCTTTTTTTCTTTTGCCATAAAACTCACTCCCTTCGTTGAGTTTTTATCGGACAATGGTCGAGTTAACTTAAACCTTTTTAAAATTGGTGAAATAATTAACATTAATGAAAAGAAGAAAAAAACGTATATCTTTTTTTATTCTCATTTTGAGAAAACCTTGGTTATCCTTCGCTTTTTTATTATTGGTTTTATTTATTGTTAATTTTATTTATCAAATTTATCAAAAGCCAACTGAAGTTATATCTTCATTCTATGCAGGGCAAAGTTCTGATCTTAATGGCACTTGGAAACGCTATAAAAATTTATTCATTAATAACTCGACTGAACACATTAATGCAAAAACTTTGGCTTCCATCGCGCAAGTTGAAAGCGCAGGACAGTGGGCGGCGAGTCCTTCATGGCAATGGAAAATAACTGATAATTGGCGAAAAGTTTTTTCTCCTGCATCCTCAGCACTGGGTGTAATGCAAATCACAAAAGGGCATCAGAAAAGTGTTTTACAACATTGTCAGACGGAGAGTGTAAAATCTAAGCTTTGCAATAACACCAGTTGGTGGGCGAGACTGTGGCCTAGTCACTCTATAAACTTAGCGGCGATTTATATTGATAAAACAATATCTGAGATAAAACGAAATAGTAAGAGTAAAATAAATGATGAATACTTAACAGAGTTGGCGGCTATTGCTCATTTGTGTGGAGAACAAAAAGCAAAACTCTATGCAAAGAGTGGGTTTAAGTTTAAAAGTTTTAAAAAGTGCGGAAATCACAATGCTGTTAGATATGTTAATCGTGTGAAAAGGTTAAGACAGCGTTTGAATAGATTGTAACTCAATATTTTCTACTTAAGTTGCAAATCAGTTAAGTCCAATTGATTTAATTCATTAACTTTCCAGCCTTTATACTTCCCATTTTCAAGCATACTAAAATGTATTTCTCCAAGAGGAATAATGTAAGCTTCATCAATTAATATTTTTATAGCTTTTGTGCATAGTTTTTTTTGTTTGCTGATGTTTAAGCTATTTTTTAACTGTTCAACAATTGAGTTGTAATTTTTATTGTTGAGTCTGATAAAGTTTTCTGGGTGATTTGGTAAAAATATTTCTAAGCCCGACAAGCATGTTGGTCGATCCAAACCTAAACCCTTTCGAAAAATTGCTGGCGGTTTTGTTTTTAATTGATATAAATAGACACCTTGTTCGACAGGTTCTAAATCCATAGTTAAATTTAAATGACTCTTCCATTGAAACTGTATCCATTCCATACTCTTAGCAATATCTTCGCCACCAAGTTTGCTGAAATATATTTTCCATCTTTTATTTTTTAAATCTTTATTCACATTAGATAAATTTATTTTAGCTTCCATTAAATTAAAATTATGACAAAAAGTCTTATCCATTAATCGCGAGGGTAGCGAAGGGCATCCGGGCCGCCCTAAAGCATGAAGTACATTTTTTAGCTTTTCATAATCTAGGGATTTTACCAATGCCTGGCGTAACTCTTTATTTTCTCTTAGTTCAGGGCCAAAACCTAAATAGTCAAATCGAGCTACTGGATTATGGAAAAACCCTTTTTTCGTTTTATAGACAAGAATGTGATCAGTAGTGAGTCTACGTAAAAAACTCATATCACCAGCTTCATAGACTCTCATTGCGGCATCGTCACTATCAATAATATGGATAAGTACCGATGGATAACTTGAATATTTATTTGGGTAATAAGGATTTCGTTTAAGTATAATATGCTTCCCTATGTCCCATTTATCTATAGTGTAAGGGCCATTAACTATAAGTTTACTGGCTTGTTTGCGGTCGGGGAATTGATCGCTGTAAATCGGTGCCAGACTTGGGAAGCTCAATTTGTATTTGAAATCTAAATCTAGCTCATCAAAATAAAATTCGAGTGTGTGATTGTTGGGAGTTTTTATCCCTAAGGTATCTGCAGAAGTTTTGCCGGAGAGTATTTTTTTGGCATTTTTTATATTTAAAAGTGATTCTGTTTCTGTGGTTGAGGTTTTTTGGGTAAAAAATCTCTTGAAGGCATTCAGGTAATGTGTGGAGGTTATATTTTCTCCATTGCTCCATTTGATATTTGGATTTAAGTAACAGACGAGTAGTTTTTTATTCTTCCAGTGGCAAGCCTGTGCACCCTCGGGAATAAGTCCTTTTTCATTATCGTATCTATATAGGGAGCGGTAGATATTAGAAAAGAAATAACTCCCCGCAGATCCTCTAATATTGAGTGGGTCGAGGGTATGTGGTTCATTCATTAAATGGAAGGAAAATGTTGATGCAACACTTGTGCAACAGAATAGTAAAAAACTTAAGATTATCCCTTGTTTCATAGGGCACAATTAATACATGTAAATGGAATTGCAAGTGTTTTTTTTGTCTCAATATGAGCTTTAGTTTGTCTCATATTCAACCGATAGGATATGATAGAAGTTAGGGTATATATGAGATACTTAAATCAACTATTAATTATTTTGTTTTCATTTAGTGTAATCCAATGCAGTGAAAAAGTGGATGGCACGCTTTTTAGTGATGTTAACAAGAGCGAAAGTTGTTTGGGACAATCAGATATTAACTGTTTTGCTGAAGATGCAGACCGGCTTTCACTGGACAGTAGAGTGAAATCAATTCGCGTAAAAAACACCCAGACAGCTTTTAATGTTGGAGGAGAATGTAACGAAGGTGGTTTTGCTACCAATAGAATTGACTGGCATTTAATAGAAGAAACAAATAGAACAGTTGTGGCAAATTCTCTAGGGCAAAAAAATCCTACTAGTTTATGTGGGGATCCAAATGCTATGGGGCAAACAGTTACAGAAGTAGATGGGCTTAATAATGTACCTGGCGTATGTAGTAATGGTCGATTTAATATGCTTATAAACACACCTTTAATCTCAACAAGTCATAAACTATATTTGTGCATTTCTGGTGGAAGCAATGGCAAGTATCAATTCGGCGGGAGCACTTTAAGCATAGTTATTGAGCCAAGTGTTGATTAATAATTTCCGGCAAAATTAATTTAATACTTGATTCCCATGAGCTTTTTGGATCGTTGATTTCTAGTGGAAAAATTAATTTTGGTAGTGGTATTTTTCTAATGAAAGATGCAGATTGAAGTTCTAAATCTTTTATTACAGATACGCTAGCTAATTCTTGTTTTAAGAGTTCTTCTTGTTGAATTTTAGTAGATATTAAATAGTTAATAAATCTATAGCTTTCTGGGTTAGAATTTCCAGTGACTGTAATGCTCATAAAGTTCATCCAAAATAGTGTGCCTGAACTTGGAATGTAAAAGTCATAATCTGAATTTTGTTTTATAAAAAAGGAGGCTTTGCCGTTAGTCGTTTGTTGGAAGCCTATTTCCAAAGGTTTTAAGGTTTGATGAGTGAATGTAACTTTAGACTTTAGCGTTTTCAGTTCATCTTTTACGAGATCTAATTTATTTTTTTGTACCCAGGCCTTCAATTCAGGTTTTTGTTGTGACATTAGAAAATACAAATGGTCAAAATTTGTGCTTAAATAAAATAACTGATTGGCTTTGTCTTGCACAAATAGTTCGCTGTAAGCTTTATTAAAGTCTTGTCCCTTTTTGCCTAAAAAGCCATTGACTCCCCAAGCATAAGGTATAGCTTTGCGCCAGTTATATTCTGAGGATGGCCAAAAATCTGCTTGAATATTTTTTTGGTTTTCAATTTTCTCTGAGTCCATGATGTCGATGCTTTTATTTTCCATCAATGGCTTAAGGTGGTAAGATTTAACAGCGACGAGATCGTAAACTTGTGAATCAAGAAGTTGTAAAAAACTTTCTGTATCATCAGTTTCTATGAGCTCTACTCGTATTTTGTATTGATTTTTAAAAGCTTCAACTAGCTCCATAGGTAATGAGTCTTTTTGACTGAGGATACGCAACTCAAATTTAGGGTGTGTGTTTTTTTGTAATTCTTCTATTTGAAAATGCCCCCACCATAAGCCAATGAGAAAAGATAAGGGTAGGGCTAAAAGTAACACTCTTAAATATCTTTGCATAGACTCCCATTATAGAAGGAGTCTAAGGTCTGTCTACAATTGACTGATATGGTTAGTCATTTTTTATTGGCCAACAGCAACCGGGTCGTAGTTGATTTGAATACTAGCACCTTGAGGTGGAATCGCGCTGCCGTAAAACATGACACTGTTGTTTTGCGCATTATATAGCCAGCCATTTTTAGGATCGTTGACGTCGGCAACTTCAGGAATAATTACATCATTGATAATAACTTCAATAGTCTCTGGTTTCGGAATTCTATTTAAGTAGAATTGAGTGGCAAGCTGGATAATCCCTTCAGATATAAAATCCAGAATAACTGCGAAGTTTTCGCACAAGCTGCCTTTTTCTCCTCCCGTTGCTTCAACCAGTTGTTGATATCTTTCGCCAATTCTGCGTCCTGGCCATTCGTCGTTTAATTGCTGGCGACAAGCTTCGTCAAAAATGGCTAGAGCAGATACACTGTATCGCTTGAAGTCAGTTGTAGAATTCGTGATTTGATCGAGGTAGTCAATGTAGTTTTGTATAGGGTGAATGGCGGGGTCATTAATATTGCCAATATAGTTCGAATTATCATGAGATAAATCATCTTCGTCACTGACTATAATTACAGCCACAAAACTATCAGGCCTTAAAAAACCCTGATTTAATGGGTTATCCAAAGCGGTTTGAAAACTAGAAAATGCCCTTTCATCACCTGAGCCATTTATTCCTTGAAGTACATTTGTTAAAAAGACATTTTCAAAATCAGGGGTTTCTGGGGTCACTATAAAATGACCAGTGTGAGAAGTGGCATTAGTTCCATCGCGAAATCTTGAATATGTTGAGTTAGCATTAAATAAATCACGGTAGGCTTCTGTGGTGGTAACTGCCATTTGAAAGTCGAAACCTCTATCCCTAAAACCGTCAATGAATTCTTCAAAATTAGCGGCTAGTGCATCTTGAGACGTCTCCATACTACCTGAATTATCTATGACCCATAAAATATCTATTTTAGTATTTATCTCATTGGTATTTTGTAAGAAAACATCGTTGTCTGCTAGTAATGAGAAGGATGGATCAGGCTCACCACAAGCAACAATTAATAAAGTTAAAAATGTTCCCAAAAAGATCTTCAATGATCTCGTTTTCATTCGCCCCTCCTTATAAAGAAGCGGATTAGTTTTTTTTATTGGCAGAGGAAATTACATGAATAAGGAATGGCAGAAAATTCTTAAACATTTATCGACATTCTTGAGCTAGACTTAAATCCAGCTTTAAATTTCAATGAACTTTGTAAGTTATCAAAAAAATAAAATATTTTGCTGTTCTCAATGTGAGTCAGGCAGTTAACTTATTGAAAGTACTAACCAAAAAAATGTTAAAAAAAAATAAAATGAAAACTATTTTTACAAAAAAGCGAAAAAATAGCGTTGTTTTTCACTTTAAATTTAGTTTTTTTGTCGAACTTTTAGAAGTAACCTTTCATCATCGCATTCCAATATAAGAAAGGAATCATATGGCGTTTTAACATATACATACTCCACCTTTCTTTCCCTTGATCAAAGGGGAAACTTTCCATAGGTTTTCCATCGTAGTCAAATTCTGCAAGAATGCACTTTCCGCGGCCAGTAATTAAGGGGCAAGAAGCATAGCCAGAATATTTTTTCACCAATGGTTGGTTATACATATGTGACATGAGGTTGTTTATTAATACGGGCCCTTGTTCTCTTACAGCTGCACCAGTTCTAGATGTAGGCAGTGAAGACCCATCGCCAATTGAAAATATGTTTTCAAATTTTTTGTGTTGTAAAGTGTATTTATCTACATCAACCCAGCCAGCTTCATCGGCCAGGGGACTTTTTTTGATAAAATCCATAGGCCCCATAGGTGGAGTGACATGTATCATGTCGTACTTCATTTCTACACGTTCTTTAGTGTCAAGATTTTCAAATATGGCAATTTTATCATTGCCGCGAATGGCTACTAAATTGTGTTTGTAATGGGCATCTATATTACGATCACGAACCAGAGGCTCTAAAGCTTCGCGGTACTTTTGTACGCCAAATATGGCGGCGCCTCCAGATACAAACTTGACTTGGCACTTGTCGCGAAGACCCCTGTCTCTAAAATGTTCTTCGGCCAGCCACATAATTTTTTGAGGTGCCCCAGCGCATTTTATCGGTGTATTGGGCTGTGTGAAAATTGCAGTTCCGCCCTCAAAATTTTTAATATTTTCCCAAGTTGA
>JAGRAE010000046.1 GCA_020435005.1 Bdellovibrionales bacterium | reverse complement strand
TAAGAAATTAGCCGGCTAAAACCGATGCGGTCATAATCGCTGAAAATTAAACTGGCCAGGTTCCCTGAAAATTTTCAGCGCTGCGTAATCCAATCTGTGTGACTTGCCATTAGCATGGTGTTAATAAGTATCCACTTAAAAATTAACATAAATAAAACATTTCTTAAGTTCTTTTAGAAATAAGGATTATGAATATGACCAATACAAATGTAACTTTAGATCCTTACAATCGTGGTGGAATGTGGGCTTTCTTGCTTAGCTTTTCCTTCTCAGTTGTCTTTTTTATTTGGATTGCCTTTATACATCCAGGAGTTAACTTAAATGAAATTCCTGAAGAAGTACAAAAAGCCATGAGTGCTGATCAAAGTCAGCAGCCCCAAAGCGAGTCAGCACCAGCTGTTGCTGCTGGTAAAAAAGAACCAACTGGAGATCCGTGGGTATCTAGTCCAGAAATGATTGCTCAAGGAAAAGAAGTTTACAGTAAAAACTGTGCAGTATGCCATGGTAATGAAGGAAAAGGTGATGGGCCAGGCAGTGGTGGTATGGCTAGAAACCTTGTTGAGGGTCAATGGAAAGCTGGTGGGGATTCTATTTCATTATTCAAAACTATTGCGGGTGGCTTACCTGGCACAACTATGGTTTCTTTTAAGCACATACCGAAAAATGACAGGTGGGCTTTAGTTCATTTTATTAGATCCATTACACAAAACAAAGTTAAAGATGACCCAAAGGCTGTTGCAGAATTTGCGGCCTCTGCTGAATAATTTAAAAAGAGAAATAATTTGAAGTATCTGTTTGCTGGATTCGTTTTTTTGTACTCTTTATTGAGTGGGGCTTATGACCCTAATGATGTTACACGTCAGCTCAATGAGGTCCCCAAAAAAATAGAAAATGTTGGTATAACAGAAAATTTAGGCGACCAAATTAATTTGGGTTTAGAGTTTGTCGATGATAAAGGTGAAAAAGTTACTCTCGGTAAATATTTTGATAATAAACGCCCCGTCATATTAAGTATGGTCTATTACAATTGTCCAAGCTTGTGCAATTTACATATGAACGGATTAACCGAAGCTCTTAAAGAAATAAAATGGACTCCTGGTAAAGATTTTCAAGTAGTTGCAGTAAGTATGAATCACAATGAAAATCATAATGTCGCAGGTCCCAAAAAGGCTAATTATGTAAAAGAATATGGCCGTGAAGATTCAGCTGATGGTTGGCATTTTTTAACGGGTGATAAAAATAATATAGATACATTAGCAGATCAGTTAGGCTTTCGCTTTAAGTGGCTAGAAGAAGAGCAAGAGTTCTCTCATGCTTCAGCAGCTATGATTATCACTCCTGGTGGACAAATCTCTCGTTATATTCATGGAGTTAAATTTGTACCGAGCACTTTGAAAATGGCACTCTTGGAAGCATCGAATGGTAAGATAGGCACGATTGTCGACCAAGTTCTAATGTATTGCTTTCAGTTCGACCCGAAAAAAAATAAATACACGATCTATGCTTGGCGGGTTATGCAAATTGGTGGTTTAGTAATGTTATTAGTTTTAGCAATTTTTCTAGCACCTATGTGGTTGCGAGAAAGGAGATAAACTTTATGTTCTGGCTGAATAAGGCTCATGCAAGTACCTTTATGCCACCTCAGGGCACTGAGATTGCCACGCAATACGACTCATTATACGAGTTTATAGTCATTGCTAGTTTAATTTCATGTGTTTTGGTTATTGGTGGTCTCGCCATGTTTGTGCTCAAGTATAAAAGAAAGAGCGAAACAGATAAGACAGCATACATCACTCATGACACACGACTAGAGTTTGCATGGAGTTTTATTCCATTTGTGATCTTCTTAGTGGTATTTGGTTGGGGAACATATATTTATGTTCAAATGCGTAAAGCCCCTGACAATGCTTTTGAAGTTCACACTTTTGGTCAAAAGTGGAATTGGGACTTTGTTTACAAAAGTGGTAAAAAAAGTTCTGGCTTAATGGTGGTTCCTGTAAACACTCCTATTAAACTTATTATTTCATCAAGAGACGTGTTACATAGTTTTTATGTGCCGGCATTTAGAATTAAGCAAGATGCTGTGCCTGGTAGATATACCAAGCTTTGGTTTGAAGCCAATAAGGTTGGAGACTATCAAGTTTTTTGTACAGAGTACTGCGGTAAAGATCACTCGAATATGCTAGCTAAAATAAAAGTGGTTACAAATGAAGAGTTTGAAGAGTGGCTTCAAAACAATCCATATAAAGGATTAGCGGCAACTGAAATTGGGGCCCAAGTCTACGCTGCAAAATGTGTGGCCTGCCATCAAAAGTCTGCTGAGCAAGCCAGCTCGATTGCTCCGAGCTTTTTAAACTTGTTCGGAAAAACTAGGCAATTTGCGGATGGTAGCTCTACAACAGCAGATGAAAACTACATTCGCGAATCGATTTTAAATCCAAATGCGAAGGTAGCAAAAAGAATTTCAGGTGAAGCGTTTAGTCCAATTATGCCTGCATTTGCCGGTCAACTTTCTGATGAAGAATTGATGGGTATTATTGAATTTTTGAAAACATTGAAAGAGTAGTGAGGGAGATTAATATATGTCAGCATCTCATGCCGAAGGAAAAAATTATTTAAATTGGGAGAAAGGTTTATGGTCTTGGCTAACCACTTTTGACCATAAACGCATTGGTATCCTTTATATGATAACGGTTATGGTTTTCTTTGCCGTAGGTGGCACATTTGCCATGTTGATTCGTACTGAACTTTTCAGTGCTGGTCCCAATATAATGGATGCCAATCAATACAACCAGTCAATGACATTTCATGGCGCTATTATGGTGTTTATGGTGATCATCCCTGGGATACCCGCTTTTTTAGGAAACTTCTTTTTGCCCATGCATCTAGGGGCAAAGGATGTCGCCTTTCCTAGAATTAACTTAATTAGTTGGTATTGTTTAATTGTTGGAGCGGCGATTACATTAGTTTCATTAATTTACAATGGAGCAGATACGGGTTGGACCTTTTATACACCCTACAGTATTGAAACTGACAATGGGACAAGTTGGGTTGTTTTTGGTGCTTTTGTCATGGGCTTCTCTTCGATTCTTACAGGTCTTAACTTTATAGTTACCACTCATAAGTTAAGAGCCCCTGGCATGACCTTTTTTAATATGCCATTGTTTGTTTGGGCGCTGTATTCAACCGCGGTACTTCAAGTACTTGCTACACCAGTTCTTGGTATTACGCTTTTACTTTTATTAGCAGAAAGAACAATGGGTGTAGGAATTTTTGATCCAGCACTTGGTGGCGACCCTGTTTTATTTCAGCACTTCTTCTGGTTTTACTCGCATCCGGCTGTTTACATTATGATCTTGCCAGCGATGGGAGTTGTGAGTGAATTGATTACCGCTTTTTCTAGAAAAGTGATTTTTGGTTATAAGGCCATTGCTTTTTCAAGTGTTGGAATTGCCGTTGTGAGTTTCTTTGTTTGGGGACATCACATGTTTACTAGCGGTCAGTCAGAAGCTGCGGGTATACTCTTCTCATTTATCACCATGTTAGTGGGAGTGCCTACGGCTATTAAAACTTTTAACTGGGTTGCAACTTTGTATAAAGGATCTATTAGATTTGATTCACCTTTACTATTTGCCCTTGGTTTTTTGTTTTTATTTACGATCGGTGGAGTGACAGGAATTATGTTGGCCACCATCGGATTAAACATACACTTCCATGATACTTATTTTGTAGTGGCTCACTTCCACTATGTTATGGTGGGTGGAACGCTTATGGCAATCATGGGTGGAATTTATTACTGGCTGCCAAAAATGTTTGGTCGTATGTACAATGAGTTCTGGGCGCGAATTACGTTTGTGCTCATATTTATTGGTTTTAATGTAACTTTCTTCCCTCAATTTATTCTTGGAGCCATGGGAATGCCGAGAAGATATTTTGATTACTTACCAGCCTTTGAAAGTTTAAATAAAATTTCAACTTTTGGTGCTTGGACTATTGGAGTTGGCTTTGTGATTGCGCTTTTTGTTATCGTTATAGCCATATTTAAAGGTGAAAAAGCGTCTGACAATCCATGGGGTGCAAAAACCTTAGAGTGGACAACGGCTTCACCGCCCCCCCACGAAAACTTTCTTGAAACACCTGTCGTAACTGGAGGCCCCTATGAGTTCAGGTAATGAGATAATTGTTGGTGGGCATAAAGTGGCCCATCACTTTGAAAGTGCAGAACAAGAATTTCAAGCTAGTAAATTGGGAATTTGGTTGTTTTTATGTACTGAAATTCTTATGTTTGGTGGTTTGTTTGTTGGTTATGTTGTGTTTCACAATATCTATCCAGAAATGTTTGCTGAAGGAGCAAAGCATTTAGATTGGAAATTGGGGAGTTTAAACACGGTGGTTCTATTGGTGAGTTCATTCACCATGGTGCTGAGTATTTATTATGCCCAAACTAATCAGTCTAAGAAAACCTCAAATATGTTATTGATCACATTTTTATGTGGTCTTATTTTTATGGTTATCAAAGCTTTTGAATACAATCATAAAATTCATATGGGGCTCCTGCCAGGTGAATTATTCACTTATGAAAACGCCCAGACCGCCAATTTAGCTATGTACTTTTCGTTTTACTTTTTAATGACAGGTTTACACGGTTCGCATGTGCTAATTGGAATGGGTTTAATATTTTGGCTTTGGTTGCGTTCACGCAAGAACGAATTCAACAAGGACTATTACACACCTCTAGAGATAGTTGGTTTGTTTTGGCACTTAGTCGATGTTATCTGGATATATTTATTTCCGTTACTTTATTTGGTGGGCTAGGAGAGAATTATGGAACACGATTCACATCACATTATACCCTTTAAGACGTATTTAAATATTTTACTGGGTTTATTATTTCTAACAGTTCTAACAGTTTTAGTAGCAAAACCAGTTTCTGGGTTTGATGCTGGAGTTTTAAATGCTTTTATTGCCATGTTAATTGCTTCAGTAAAAGCTGGTTTAGTTGCGGCTTATTTTATGCATTTAAAATATGACAACAAACTTCATTTAGCTTTATTTTTAATAAGTATTTTCTTCTTAGTAGTGCTTTTTGCTTTTAGTTGGTTTGACATCATCACACGCATCCAACAATTAAGTACTCTATGAAGTCATTTTTAGAACTCACTAAGTCCGGTATAGTTATATTTGTACTTTTAAGTGGCTTAGTGGGTTATGCTTTTAGTTATCCCGTTGGACAGCACCTCGATTTTTTCGAAGTGATTGTGCTTCTGTTGGGGCTCTATTTCTTAAGTTCAGGCAGTTTTACTCTCAATCAAGCTCAAGAATGGCGTATTGACCTTAATATGCCACGAACAAGTCAGCGGCCAATACCCAGTGGCAAGCTGAGCGCCTGGCAAGCTTATTTTATTGGCTTTTTATTTTTATTTGTAGGTTTGTTACTGTTGTATATTTTAACGCCACTAACAGCTCTAACTGGACTCTTTACTGTTTTTCTTTACAATGTTTTTTATACTTTGATTTGGAAGAAAAAATGGAATTTTGGTGCTGTACCTGGAGCTATACCTGGAGCTATGCCTGTAGTTATCGGTTACTCAGTTAATACTACTCAGATTTACAGCCCAGAATGTGTGTATTTATTTTTAATTATGTTTTTATGGCAAATGCCTCACTTTTGGTGTTTAGCCATAAAATTCAAAAATGATTATAAATCAGGTGGTATACCAGTACTTCCCCTGGGTATTGGTGAGGAGCGAACCAAGTATCACATGGGGATCTACACTTTTGTGTATATTGGTGTGGCTTTAACAGCTCCGTTATTTACACGCTCTAGTTGGTTATATTTATTTTTAATTGTGCCATTTGCAATTAAAGTTCTGATTGAATTTTTTAAATATTTCGAAGCTAAATCAAATGATAAGAATTGGTTGCCGTTCTTTTTATGGATTAATCTAAGCATGTTGGTGTTTTTAGCAGCACCGGTGCTAGACAAATGGTTCTACTACCACTTTTAATTTTAATTTATTCTACGCATTTCTTTGTAGCTGCGTCTTTACTCCACTCCACAATCTTGAGGAATAACTTGAAAGTTTAGCTGGATAGCTCGAGATATACAAAGTATCAATCCCGTCCAAATAAAATAGGCCCAACTTAAATGAAGTAATTTTAAAAACAAAGGGGATAATAAAAATAAAGTTGAATAACCAATGCCAATACCAGCAGGTATGAGACCCATTAGTACTGTGGTTCTAAACTTTAAACATTCGTCTTTTGATTTGATATAAGCTAAGTAGGTAAGAGTTATTAATACTACACCTAGAAATGTGGCGGATAGTGGATGGGTTATTCTTACGCGTACTAAAAAGTGGCTAGATTTCGAAAAATCAGCGAGCACTCCGGATAGTAGTGATTCGGCAGGGAAGAGAGTGGTAGATAATGCGGCAATAGTGCCACTAGTTCCAATTACTAAAAAAGTGATAACAGCGGAAAAACTTATTGTTTTTGCTTTAAATTCTGAAAATTTGACTTTATAGATTCGCTCTTTAGACCAGTCGTAGAGTAAGACTAATACAGCGACAAGAAACAAACTATTAATTAAATGTATACTCATGGTAACAGCACGTTCAATAGAGGCATTTGCACCCACTAAGCCAGCTAAAACCAAACGAGCTCCTAACAGGGCTTCTGTAATGGTTAACACTCCACTGGCAACAGCAATTTTTCTAACAAAATGCTTTTTAGGAAAGGAGGCAAAGGCCGTAATGACTAAAAACAAAATAAGGATTCCATAGATGCCCGAAGTTAAGCGGTGTCCATATTCAATCCATGTTGGCAAATGTTTAGTTGAAGGAATAATAGAATTATGACATAGAGGCCATGACTTTCCGCAACCATCACCTGAGTTACTAATCCTAACAAAGGCTCCCCATAAAATAACAAATAAACTATAGGCAACCATAGCCGCTGAAAACTTCTGAAAGTATTCGGGTTTTATTCTAAAGAGTTTCATTGGTCATGAAACTACAAGTATATTTCCAAAAAAGGTACCTGCTACTTTTCTCTGGAAACGGCGTATAAAATTGCGCATTGTTTACTGAAAAAAGAACCGTGTACCTAAGGGCGGCTTACGCAGGCTCTGGGTGAAGTGCTAAATCCTGATTTAATGTAGTATTCAGTTATTCCAGAGTTAACTATAAATGGCCCAGCAGTGCATGTAGTTCCTACAGGACCGATACAGGTGTTTGTAACATCTATGCCTGTTTCTGTTCCATTTTGATTAATTATCATTAGCATTTGTTGGTTTGGAGAACTTGCTGTTCTCTTCCATTTAAATTCATGAGGTCCTTCGTTGTATACAACTTCAGACGGACTCAGATACATACTATTATTTTCAGTTTGGCAAAGAGGCACAGAGTCTTTGTTGCCAAATACAACCACAGGCCTGACTTTTGTTCCTCCGTCAGTAATTTTCTCAAATATCAAGTCACAGGCGCCATCTCCGTCTACGTCCTCATCTTTAACAAAAACTAAGCTGGATAAATCTTGAGAAAGGCTTAAATTTCTAATTTGTGATTTTGTTAATTCTAATGTTGTAGGGTCCACATACCACACTCGTAGGTAATTACTTTTTTCATTGGCATATATAAATTCTTTAGCCCCGATTCCATCAAAATTACAGACAGTTAATAACTTATTATATGAATTTATTTTTTTCATGTATACAGTTTCATTTATGTCATCGGCATAGACAGTTAATGACAAAATCATAGCAGAAAAGAAATATAAAAAATTAATTATCATGGGAATCTCCTACGCAAATGTTCTTACAACAGATATGCCATTATAATAAGTGCTTTATATTGATTGGATAAATTTTCTTGTATATCAAAATGAGACATGAATTTTTGTATATAAATTTTAAATAAATAAAAAAAATTTACATTAATTAGGGGTGTCGGGCTGAACACCAGGGTAGGCATTTCTGAAAGCATCTAGCTTCAAACAGTTTTGCTCAATTTTTTCAATAATAGGAAATAGAGTCATATCCACACCAAAACGATTGGCATTATAAACCTGGGGACATAAAAACATATCCGCAGCTGTTATATCTTCACCAAAACAAAAACTGCCAGAAGTTGTTTGCAAAATATTTTCAAGAGCTTGAAAGCCTCTCACAATCCAATAGGCGGCCCATTTGTTTTTGTCTTCTTGATTTACATTAAACTCTCTTTCCAATTTTCTCAGAACTTTTAGGTTTTGGATGGGGTGAATTCCAGCGTTTATATGTTCGCAAAACTCAATAACTTTTGCCCGTTTAAAATGATCTGCTGGAAAAAGAGGTTTGTCTGGATACATACTGTCTAGAAAATTAAAAATAGCCATTGACTGACTTAAGGCAAGTCCATTGTGGATCAAACAAGGCACTTCGCCCATTGGATTTAACTCTCTGAATTCAGTAGTGTTTTGTTCACCATTATTTTGCACTAAGTGTACAGGAAGGTATTCATACTTTAGTCCCTTATAAAAAAGGGCAATGCGCACTCTATAAGATGCTGAACTGCGATAATAACTGTAAAGTTTAATCTCAGACATATTTTTATTGTCTGTACAATATCCTGTTAAGTCAATAAGTTGAAGTCAGCTTGTCCAAATGATATTTAAAGGTCATTCTCAAGGTTAAAAAGGGGGAATTATGAAATTAGCGACATTAAAATCTACGGTTTCACGTGACGGCGAACTTCTTGTAGTTTCTAGAGATAATAAAAAAGCTGTGAAAGTCCCTCAAATTGCTAACAATTTGCGAGAAGCTGTAGAAAATTGGGAAGAATCGGCACCACAGCTGGAAGCCATTTACAAAAAACTCAATGAGGGCTCAGTGGCTGATTCATTTGTTATTGATACACATAATCTTCACTCACCGATGCCAAGGACCTTCCAATGGGCTGATGGATCTGCTTTTATTCATCATATTAAATTGGTTAGAAAAGCAAGAAATGCACCCTTACCTGAAACTTTAACTACCGTTCCTCTAATGTATCAGGGGGGTGGTGATGATTTTTTAGCGCCTACAGATGATATTCCGCAGATTGATTTTAGTCACGGTACGGATTTTGAGGGAGAAGTGGGTGTTATTACAGGTGACGTTCCCATGGGAGTTTCCGCTGAAGAAGCTTTAAAATATATTCGCTTATTTGTAATAATCAATGACGTTTCGTTGCGTGGACTGATTCCTGAAGAGTTAAAACAAGGCTTTGGTTTTTTTCACGGTAAACCATCTACAGCATTTGGGCCTTTTGCTGTAACAGAGGATGAGTTAGGTGAAGCTTGGAGAGAGGGAAGAATTCATTTGCCACTTGAAGTAAAATTGAATGGTGAGTTTTTTGGAAATGCGGATGCTGGACATATGCACTTTCATTTTGGACAACTAATTGCACATGCTGCAAAAACTAGAAATTTAAAAGCGGGCTGTATAATAGGAAGTGGCACTGTATCTAATGAAGATATGACTCGTGGTAGTAGCTGCTTAGCTGAAAAAAGAATGCTGGAACAAATTCACGAGGGTGAAATCAAAACTCCTTTTATGAAAGTTGGCGACACCATTGAAATGGAAATGAAAAATAATAAAGGTGAATCTATTTTTGGGACTATAAAACAAAAGGTTGTACAGGCCTAAACCAAAAGCAACCAACTTGTCGTGGTGTTAAGGATTCTTAGCGGTACGACAACTTTGTCAGTTATACGCATATGCTTAAGATATTGTCGTTGTCCCTTTTTGAGTTTTAAACCAAAATAAGTCGCAAAACCATAACCGATAACTGTAGAAATCGCTATGGGTACATGAATTAGCAACATACCACTCATATCACCACTAATGACAGTACCAAGCGCATTGCGAGTAATGACTAATGCAACAACCAATAAGACATCAATAATCATAGCTGTAGACATTAGTTTTATGTGCAGTTGTAAGTTTCTTTTAACTTGGAACCGCCCAACTAAAAAAATTATAAGGGCAATACTACTTACGACATTCGGCACTAATATTAGATTTTCTGATGACATTTAACACTCTCTGGTAATCGTCTTTGTATATATTCAAACGAGTACTATCAAGGTTGTCAACTTTGGACAAGTCTTCAGATAAATCTATTGGCATTTTACTTTTATTACTTTTCCCCTTGTTTTTAGGGTCTTTTAAATCTCCATCTATAATATCTTTAAAAGTATTTGCTAATACGGTTGTCATCTCAAGCTTCTTGTCTCTTTGATAATTCCATTCATAGACTATAATGCTTTTTGTTAAAACTGTTTGCGTATCAGAATTATCACAAACAGTTCTTTCTTGTTCTGGTCGGAAAGCCTGAAAAACTAAACGGTCTTTACTTTTCTCAGAACCGTAAGCTGTAAACACATACATTTCAGTTAAGTCCAAAGAAAGTAATGTTAGCTGAAATTCATTAGAATTATTGGCGTCTATGGTATATGAATTTAGTTGAGTATCATCAAAAAGCTGAGCGTCGATTTTTTGGCAACCCTGTTGCTTTTTAGCAAAGAATTTAAATGGGGCTAATTCGCTAGGGACGTTTTCACCAATATCCTCAGCAAATCCTGTATAAATAAAAGAATCGGGCTTTTCTTTTGCTGTTTCGATTACTAAATTTTTTTGAGCCCACTTAATGCTTGTGTTTGTTGTGATGTTTGAAAGTAGCGGTTCAGTTTTTTCAAGGACTCTTAAATCACTAGTGTAAGCGCGAAAATTTGCTCGCCCTTTGTCTTTTACTTGTTGAATGAAATCGTAAATATCTAAACACTTTTTATTATTATCTCCTGGGGCACTCACAGCTTTTGTTGAAATACCACCACTAGATCCACCACCGGCTGCATGATTTTTACCTTCTCTTTTAATAGGAGTTCGCTTTCCTGATTCTTCACCACAAGAGACAATGAAAGAAAGGCTAAAAATAATAATAATAAGTTTCTTTAGATTCATGGCTTCTCCCTAAAAGCTAATTCAAATATACAGAGCAAATTATGTGCCTATGAATTCAGTGGATAGATGCCAAATAAACTAGTAATATTAGGCGGTTAAGTGGCCTGCAGGTGTCTAAAGGTAAACTCAAAAGCCGATAATTGTCATCGTTGTTATAGCCTAACTGCGCACTGTTTCCAGAAAAAAGTAGCAGGTACCTTTTATTCTATCCATTCAGTTGGCTGATAGACGACCAACTTATAGCCTTGTACTTTTAGCTCTTGGAGTAATGTGGGCATAATAGATATGGTTTGTGGTTGAATATCGTGAAACAAGACAATGCCTCTGTTTGCCTTTGTAATTTCTTGCAACACATACTCCAGTAGCTCTTGGGGATCTTTCTTTTTCCAGTCAAGTGTATCGACATCCCAAAAGAAACTAGCCCACTGACTTTGTCTTACAAATTCAGTCAGTTTTTTATTTTTTGAACCAAATGGAAAACGAAAAAAAGGTGCGACTATTCCCGCCTTATCTAAGGCAGTATCAAAGGCATCATTTATATCTTTTTTAGCAGTTTCAAGTTCGAGTCGTGGTAAATCTCTATGTGAATAAGAATGAGTGCCTAAGGTGTGACCTTTTATAAGTATATCATTTATAATATCCCCATATTTAGAAATGTTTTTGCCAACCGTAAAAAAAGTAACCTGAACATCTTCTGAATTTAATATGTCTAACAATTGGGGAGTAAGGGTGGGGTGTGGACCATCGTCAAAGGTCAAAGCTAACTCCTTCTTTTGACAAAGTCCCTTTTCGCCATACCAAAAGATAGGACCATTTATTGTTTCAACCAATTCAATTCTCGATGGGCCGAGTTTAGGGGGTGTATTTTGGTCAAAAATATCATTTTGTAAACCCTTAACATAAAAATCTAAAAGCATTTGAGAAGAACTAATATTATAAAAATCAGCATTGGTTTTAAGAATTTTTTCTAAACAAGGCAAGCTTTGCTCGTGAGTCCATAGACTGAGCTCGTTGTAAAATAGACTTAAATCTTCTGTATTTAGTTTTTCTAACTCTGCACATAACTCACTGGATAAATGACTTCTTTGTTTTAAAGTTTGGTACTTTTCAAAAATTTGATGAGGGTGGAATGGTGAGCTTTTCCATTCTTTATAAGTCGCTGACTGGTTGTGGGCGAGAATAGAATTTTTCAGCATATCAGCTATGTTTTCGGCTTGAGCGAGATTATTAAAAAATAAAAGTAGCCATATAAGAAGAAAAGACATAAATAAATTAAAGTAGATTTATTAAAAACCGTCAAAAGAATACGAAATATATTATAAAGGCAAAAAAATACATTAAGGATACTGTGAAAAAAGTAATCATTTTAGCTTCCGGTGAAGGCACTACCTGTGAGTTTTTGCTGGAGCAACAGAAATTGGGACAGTTAAATATTTTTGTTCAAGCTATAATTGTTGATAGAAATTGTGGCGTTTTAAATGTAGCCAAAGCATATAATATACCATCGGCTTTAATTGTACCTTTCAAAGGAATGGATTCCCATTTATGGGATCAAAAAATATGGCAATTCATAAAAGCTGCAGACCCAGATTTTGTTTTAACTTTAGGCTTTTTACGCAAATTAGGTCCTAAAGTGGTTAAGGGATTGCAAAATAAAATTATAAACAGTCATCCCAGTCTGTTACCTGCTTATGGTGGTAAGGGAATGTACGGTTCAAATATTCACAAAAAAATTATTGCTAATAAAGAACCTAAAACAGGTGTCACTATACACTATATCAATGAAAATTATGATGAAGGGCAGATTATAAACCAAAAAGAAATTAAAGTTATGCCAGGTGAAACAGCGGAGCATTTGGAAGAAAGAGTCAAACAAATAGAAAAAGGGTTTCTAATAGAAACCCTTCAAAAAATTTTTAATTAAAAACAAATTAAGATATTAAAAGCACTCAGCTGGAAAATATCCATGACCATTTTTATGATAACCTTTGTACCAGTTACTACCAGCGCCTTCTAGCCAAAGTTTTTTGCCAGAAGTTGTAGTTAGTATAACAGAACTAGTCATGTTTTGTTCAGTGTAGAGATTGCAGTTCTTACTCAAAACTTTAAATCCTTGTTTAAATGAAGCAGGCACTCTTTTCTTTGCTGCCTTCATTTTAGGCTTTGCTTTTGGTGTAGGTTTTTTTTCAGCTACTGGTTTTGGAGCAGGAGCTGGTTCCTCTAATTTCTCAGGTTCTGGCATAGTTTTAGGAGTTTCTTCTGCTACTGGAGGAGGAGTGGGTGTAGTTTCTTCCTCAGCAGTTTCTGTAGCTTCTTCTTCTGCCCAGTCACCACCTTCATCTCCCTCGTCCATAAACAAGTCTTCATCACTTTCCATATCGGCTTCAGCCATTTGTAATTCATTTTGAATTTGATTGGACACGTCTTCTTCAGACTCCCATTTTGAATCATTCGCGTAAACCGTCTGCATTCCTAAAATCATACATATTACTGTTAAAAAATAGGTTGTAATTTTCATAAATAACTCCTTACTTGCTACATTTCGGGCGAGATTCAAAAAAGCATTAGGAAAAATACAAAAGCTAGACCAAGATCGAGCAGGAAATAAATTTCGCTTACTTTATCAGCATAAACAGAGATTTATGGAGTTCTGCATTAGCACTTAGAAAGGGTTTTTGTGAATTATTCTTAACAAGTGTTAAGTGTTAAATGCAGAGACCGATGTGAGGATGGGTTTAATAATAAAAGGAGAACTCATGAAAACAAAAACATACAAACACGGTAAGTACACATACAAAGCATACATCAAGCCTGCGGGAAATGGCTTTGAAGTAGGTTTTTTATTTTCTGGCAAACCATTATTTGTTGGTAACTTCTTATATGCTAAAGAAGCAAATGCTTGGTACACTGAAATGAAAAAACAAGTTTCTCACTTTACTAAAAAATATTGGGTTACACCTCAGTCTCCACGTAGTTTTTATAACAAGTTTATTACTCAACACTTGTACAAACATTATTATTCTTTTCTAGATAAATATTTTGCTAAATATAACCGTGATTATGTGCGTGAGTTCAATAAGCATGAGAAAAAATATAAGCAATTAAAAAAGAACTGGTATCCACAAGATCAAGTTTCTTTTAAAACTGCTGCTTAATTAAAAAAGTACTACTTACAATAAAAAAGGCACTATTCAGTGCCTTTTTTATTGACCTATCTTATAAACTCAATAATTTAGAGCCATGTTATCTCCAAGAATAAAATGTTTAATGCAAGAGGCTTCACCGATAATGCAGGGACATCTTACCTGTGCAACTGATCCTTTTACTAAAGAAAATCCTAATGGCTATTTAAATTTTGGCATTGCCGAAAATCATCTAATGTCAGACTGGACAGTGGAATTTGTCAATAAGGGAGATATTGTACAAGCTGAAGACTTACAGTATTTTGAGCTGTCTGGATTAAAAGATTTAAGAGAAGTTATTGTTAATTTTTTTGAAAGCTACTTACACACCCCCCGTTTAAATCCAAATAATGTTGTCGTTATGAATGGTTTAAGTTCAGTTTGTGAGGCCATAAGTTATACCATGTTTTCTAAGGGGGATTTTGTAATGATGCCAAGTCCTTATTATTCTGGATTTGATTTTGATTTTAAAAAAAGATTTGGCGTTGAGTTTTTAAATGTGCCACTTAAACCAGAGAATCATTTCAAACACTCAATTGAAGATTTTATTTGTTCATATGAAAAATTTGAGTTCAAAAGCAAGGTTAAGGCAATATTAATCACCCATCCTCATAATCCAACAGGAGAAGTCATAAATAAGGTTTTTTTAAGGCAGATCATAGAGTTTGCTAAAGAAAAAAAACTAGAAATAATTACCGATGAAATATATGCATTAACAAACTTTACAAAAATGCCTCATAACTCATTGTTGGCTATGGCAGGTGACTACAAAGAGCATGTTCATTTATTGTATGGATTGGCAAAAGATTTTACTCTAGCAGGGATGAAAGTGGGGATATTTTACTCAGAAAACAAAGATTTAGTCCAAGCCATGAAGCTTTTATCCTATTTTCATTGTACATCTTCTTTAACGCAACGATTTACGCAAAGACTTTTAGCCGATCATAATTATATTACAAAATTTATGAATGAGAATAATCAACGTCTTTTGGCAATTAAAAATAAAATTAAAACAGAGTTGCCAAGTTTAAAAATTATAGATGGTGATAGTGGATTATTTTTCTTAGTCGATTTGAGTTCTTTTTTAACAGAGCCTACATTTGATGCTGAAAAGAAGCTTTATAGGGAACTCTTGGATAAATATAAGATCTTTCTTACTTCCGGTGGAGATATGTCGATGTCTATACCAGGATATTTTCGCTTGTGTTTTTCAAAAAAAATTGATGAAGTAAATGAATTGATAATTAGACTCAAAAAATTCTTTAAAGATCAGGCAAATAAATAAGGCAATTATGTCTAAAAGATACCAAAGTGATAGACGTGAAAGTAAATTAAAGTTTCACACTCATTTGTTAACGGCTGTAAAACAAACATTAAAAGAGGGTTATACCAGAAAAGATTTAATTTCTGATCTTCTGTCGGGTTCTGTTGTGGCCTTGGTGGCAATTCCTTTAGCTATGGCTTTGGCTATAGCTAGTGGTGTAGCCCCTCAGTACGGGCTTTACACGGTTATTTTTGGTGGGGCTATAATTGCTTTATTAGGGGGGTCACGTTTACAAGTTTCCGGACCTACCGCTGCATTTGTAGTGATACTTTATCCAATAGTTCAAAAATTTGGTTTTAGCGGTTTACTGATTTCAGGTTTTCTAGCCGGAATAATTTTAATTATTATGGGATATTCTCATTTAGGTCGACTGATTCAGTTTATTCCTTACCCTGTAACAACGGGTTTTACATCTGGAATAGCAGTTGTAATAGCTGTTTTGCAAATTAAAGATTTTTTTGGTTTAAATGTTAAAACTCTTCCGGAAAGCTTTTTTGCAAAGGTTGAAGTTTTGATGGGTTCTATTTCTACATTTTCTTTCATAGAGTTTGGTATTGGCTTAGTCACCTTATTTTTATTGATTACATGGCCTAAGTTGAATAAAAAAATTCCGGCTCCATTAGCGGCTTTATCTTTTGTTACAGTCATTTGTGTTATTTTAAATAAACTAATTCCTGGATTTGAAATAGCGTCTATCGGCAGTCGATTTACTTCAGGTATACCTCAATCACTCCCAGAATTTAATTGGCCATGGCAGCAGGTAGGTACGGGATCTATAGTTACACCATTTACTCTAGAGTCGATTAGACTTTTATTGCCAAGTGCTTTTGCCATTGCCATGCTAGGTGCAATTGAGTCATTGCTTTCTGCCGTTGTGGCAGATGGGATGGCTCAGACTAAGCACGACCCTGATGGTGAACTTATTGCCCTAGGTATTGGTAATTTAATTTGTCCATTTTTTGGTGGAATACCCGCAACGGGTGCAATTGCCAGAACAACAACAAATATTAGATATGGTGCAAAATCTCCGTTTTCCAGTGTGTTTCATGCTTTTTTCACTTTGTTAACAGTACTACTTTTTGCGCCATATATTTCATATTTACCGATGGCTGCATTAGCGGCATTATTGTTAGTGGTGGCTTACAACATGTCCGAGTACAAGCATTTTATTCATATTTTAAAAGTAGCTCCAAGAAGTGATGTCAGTGTTTTGCTTATATGTTTTACTCTTACAGTAGTATTTGACATGGTTGTAGGAGTTACTGTTGGTGTGGGCTTGGCCTCCTTATTGTTTATCAAAAGGATGGCAGATGTTACAGAAGGGCACTCACTTACGAACAATTCCGAATTTTCTTTTGACATACCAAACTTACCTTCGAACGTAGTGATTTATGAAATTGAAGGCGCACTGTTTTTTGGAGCCGCTGAAAAAGCGGCTGAAGCTTTAACTCATATTACAGATGAAGTAAAAAGTGTTGTATTGCTTTTGCAAAGAGTACCGGTAATGGATGTAACAGGTTTAGTAGCCCTTGAAGGGGCAATTAGAAAACTCAATAAAGCTGAAAAAGAAATCTATTTAGTAGGTTTGCAAAGACAGCCACAGCTATTGGTAAATAAATCACTTTCAAAGTTAAAATTTGAAAAGGTTTATATTTGCCAAAACTTAGACGAAGCTTTGCAAAAGTTGAAACTTTAACTTTTATGCAGATTTATTACTTTTTATTTTTTGACTATTTAAAGTTTCTTCCGCCAAATCAAGAGCGTCTGTAAAGTAGTCAATGTAGATGTCTATAGTTGAATTGCCAATAGTTACTAAGTCGTCAACTTTGTCTGGGTTGCTTTTTAAGAATCTGTCCATTTGAACTATATTATCTTCGATATGCTCTACATCAGCCACAACATGTCCATTTAAAAATTTTAATCCTTTTAACACATCAAAGCCAACTTCTTTCACACAATAGGCTATAAAGTTTGGCGCTAAATCCATAGCCATAATTTCTGTCTCGTAGAGCTCAGCTAAAGATAAATAACAATTTTTACCACCGGTTACTTGTTCGCTAAGTGTTGTATATGTCTTTACACAGTTTCTATTACCTTCATTTAGAATATTATCTACATTTAAACTTCTATTAAATTTTTCGTTATAGATTTTTATAAGATTCTGTACATCCATTTTGTGCCACTTATCATGACCCATTTCTTCTTTGGCATGCTCTATGTAATTTTCTGCAATATCTGAATAACCCAGTTTTTCAAATTCAAGCCCCCAATTATTAAGCCAATCAGGTGCTTTTTTTACCATGTATCTACCTATTGATGAAAAATATATTAAAGTCAGATAAATAAATTCATCCCTACTTTTTGTATGCTTGTGTAGGCGGTCAACTAGTGAATCAAAAGTTTTCTTTAAGTGTTTACGTTTATCTACCATTTTTTGATTATATGCCAAGACGGGGCCTTTAATTTGATAAACTTTGTTTTGGCTACTTTTTAAAGCCTGACGAGTAGGCTTTAGACGGTAATTAATGATCCATTGTCGAATAAACTTTTGCAAAAATCCCATGGTTAATCCCTCCACCCATAAGTACTTATGGACTGTTGTTTACACTTGTGGATTTTACATTCAATAAAGTGTTATTTTTTTAATATAGTTTCTGCTAATAGAACAAACTTAACGAATGTGCTAAGTTTCACGTATTTTAATTTTAACAAGATTAGGGATTTAATAAAATTCGCATTTGTTTGCGACTAGTTGAGCTGATATGAAAGAAACTAACCGTATAATATCACAACGAAAACTGCCAAAGCAAGCCCGCTCCAAAAGTATGGTAGAAAATATTTTAGAAGCAACCATTCGCATTTTAGATACAAGTGCTGAACCCAATGTGACTACGACATCGATTGCTTCAAGAGCGGGAATAAGTGTAGGTTCTTTATATCAATACTTTCCAAACAAACATTCAATTGTAGCTGCTCTTATTCATTGGCACTCAAAAGACAGTATTGAAAAGTTAATAAAAGTTTTGAATAGTCAGAATCCAAAAACATTAGAGCAAGTGGTTAACATTTTAGTTCGCTATGCCGTTGAATATCATTTAGACCGCAAATTTATATATAGGTACATGAACAAATTCTTAATTAGTTTAAATTGTGAACATCATGTTGCAGAGGCAAGAAATCGAGCTGTAGATATAATTAATCAGTACTGCAGAGACAAAGAAATAGCTATTCACCATCAAGATCGACGACAAGCCATTTATCTTTCGACTATTGCTGTAATGGGCTTAATTGATTACACTATTATTTTTGATGATCGTTCACTGAGTGGAGAAGAACTTTGTCATCAAGCACAGCTACTTGTGAAGCAGTATATATAAATGGTTAGTAGATTTTACCTAAAAGACGTAGTCCTGAGTCCCAAATTTGATTCTTCTAAAGGTATGATATTACCGGGTAGCACTGGCGATGTTCGTGCTCTTATTGATTTTTCATCTAGGGTACCTCATGGCAAGAGCATTGTAATAAAGGCTATCGTTCCAAACGGCTTTTATTACCAGATGACTATTCCCTCTGGTATCGGAAGATAACACCTTTATTTATTATCAAATCGATTTGATAATGGCGGGTGGGTCGGCCGTTGTGTGATTTCAAAGAATTGAGTGGGTAGGCAGGGCAAAGTCAGATTTGAGAAAATGATTTTGATCACTGACTCTATGGAGATTTTCGATTAAGGTTCACCCATGATCAACGGTATAAACCATATAACATTAAGCGTTCGTAGCTTAGAAGAGTCTTTTTTATTCTATAAAGAGGTTCTTGGCTTTAAACCGTTGATGAAAAAGAAAAAATCCGCCTATTTCTTGGCTGGAGATCTTTGGTTCTGTATCGAAGAGGATTCTGCAACTAGAAGAGAGCCTATGCCAGAGTATACTCATATTGCGTTTACGGTGAGTGACTTGGATTTCCCTGTTATTGAAGAGCAGATCAAAGAGTCTGGAGCAAAGATTTTCAAAAAAAATATATCAGAAGGTAATTCAATATATTTTCTAGATCCAAACGGTCACAAACTCGAAATTCATGTCGGTGATTGGCAATCTCGATTAGCGGCCTACAGAGAAGATAGTGAAACAGAGTTTTTTAATAACTAACTATCAAATCGATTTGATAATGGCGGAGTGGTCGCCAGTTGTGTAATTTCAAGGGGTTAAGTGGCCAGTCAAGGTAAAGTCAGGCAATAAACTCCTCGTCACTAGTCGGATCAGGTCTTTTAAGTAAAATCAAATACTTACAGATATAAACTTCTAAAAACACCTCGTTTTTTCAAGTTTTGTTTACCATATCTCTCTATCCTATGCTAATATTTTTAA
>JAGRAE010000045.1 GCA_020435005.1 Bdellovibrionales bacterium | reverse complement strand
AAATATCAAGGTCAATGTGCCTACCAAAATGCCAATGGCCAAAAATGCAATCAATCCACATTTCTAGAAATTCATCACAAAAGGCCGGTATCACAAGGGGGCGCCAATGACATTAGCAATTTAGTCTTGTTGTGCAGTGGACATCATAAAATGCTACACTCTAATTAAGCAAGAATTAACAAATGTATTTTTAAATCTAAACATTCGGGAACGACTCCTCTTAATTGGGAGGCAGTTTGCAGTTATACTCTCTAAATACTATATTAATTTATAACTTTATGACGTAAGCATTACTTCTCAAAAAAAGATTCGAGAAGTTCACATTGATCAAAAATCTCCTTTAAATGACGAATTGTAACGAGGTGTGAGAATTCCCAATTCGCAAATAAATGGAGTCTCTTTTACAAAATTACTCTTTTACAAATCCAGTGACAATTGCTGGCGCACATTCTTTTTACCACTGGTAAGTATTTCATGAAGTGACAATTTAAGGCCTACTAAATAGCCATAGTTTCCATCTAAAGAAATCATCAATTTGGCCCCGTCTTTGCTCATTGTGATCTTGCGTACAATGTGAGGCATAGGGCCACACAATAACTATAAGGGGTAACTGTCATGACAGAAGAAATGACAGAACAATTAAATACTACAAAGGCTGAAAGAATTCGTTTTATACTTTTAGTCGTTGGTTTTATTGCATTAGCTATGATTTCTCAACGAAATGAGACTAATGCCAGTAAAGTTGAAAAAAATAACGTACAGGTTACTGCTGAGTCACCTGTCGTATGTGCTAACAAATAATTTTAAAATTTAAATTACAAATTTCTGTAGTTTAATTCGCAATTTTATTTTACTTTTGGAATATATCCACTCAATGAACCGCAATCATATAGTTCAGCACGTTGACAAAGTGTATTTGCTGTATTTGATTTAGATGATGTAAATATAGAGCTATTACGATTTGAGGATATATCGCTAGGCAAACTGCCCGCAGGATATCTATTTTGCAGAGCATTCATATAACTTTGATTAGCTCCTGCAGATGCTGTTGAAAACGACAAACCTTGGCAAATAGGCGCGGCTTTGTTTTTTTGCATACAACAATAGTACTGCACACATTGTCCATTACTTCTATTCTCAGGTAGTGCACAATCCATAGCTGGCTGTGAGCAATTATCAGCCGTCTCTAACTCACCACTGTTACCCGCACTCCCACCAGAGTTATTTCCACCACCAACAGTCGTTCCTCCGGGAGATCCTGGATTGCGCCAAGAAAAATACAAGTTACTATTATTTATATTTTTACAGAGAGGATCCGACTGACTGATCGCCATTCTTGCACAAGTTTGTTCCATTTCTGTTTGATTTCTAAAATTATTGGGGTAACAGTCCGCTTGAAAGATATTAGCAGAACAACTTGTTCCACCATTAGCCCCAAGACTTGCCATCTGTCTTAACCAGGCACAACTTGGTGACGTAGCAGCTCCCCCGCGATTTTCACAATAATCTTTGGCTTCGCGGTACATACAATAATTATTACCTTTGGTTTCTTCCGAGCCATAGCAGTAGTGACTATTAAAGTTTGCACAATCACCATAATCAGTATTTTGGCATTGAGCAATTAAACGGGTTTCACAAGCTTTAGTTTTATAGTATTCTGCATTGTGAGTTTGACAAGTGTTCTCATCACCACCGCCACCTTCACGGGTGTCTTCTTTATAAGCTGTACACACAGCTTCTTTCATAGCATTGGTTTGATTTTGTTGTTGAGCCAAACCTGGGTAAGGATAAGCTGTTGTCGGTGTTGATGTATTATTAGAAGCTGCACAAAGGCGAGATAAATCTTCATTGGTGTAACATTGTTTTTGCCCTTGTCCGTAGTTTAAACATTGCCCCCCGTCTGGGTTTTCTTCCACATTGTAATTGCCTGCGCTAGCACCAGAACTACCACCGCCACCACCGCCTTTGTCATCACCACCAAATAATAAATAACCAGCACCCAACCCCACAGCTCCACCAATTAATAGATCTTTATTTTCTTTCAAGAAGTTGGTAACACCATTTCCGTCGTTACCTTGGAGTTTTTTGATGATGTCATCAGCACTGAGGCCATTTGCAATTCCTTGCGCAACACCTTGCAAGCTTGCTGCTATTTTTTGATCTATTTGATTTTTTAATTTTATTGCTTTTGTAACTATGTTAGCACTGTAGTTAGTAATTTGTGGATTACAACTTATTTGCAAATCGACTGGAATATTAGATAATGTTATTTTTGTCTCTTTTTGAAAAATAGGTAAATTTTTATTACAAATATCACGATTTGTAGAACAAACTTTTAAAACACTAGTCTCTGCAAGATTTCCTTTGTCTACTAAATCTTTAAAATCATTAGCTGTAGTTCTCGCTGAATTAGTACCACCACTGACTTCTGTAGTCAGTTCGAGAATTAACGCACCACCGATACTACTGCCTTCACAAGAGGTAAGTGCAGTTTTACAAAATTTTATTAGATTCTGACCGTAAGTTTCTAGTTGAGTTGCATTTGGACCACAGTTAGCTAAAGCTGATCCACCACCAGTATCGGCAGCTCCAGCAGCATCGCTAGCACCTCCAGCACCAGGAGTACCAGCACCATCTTTAAATAAACCTTTTACGCCGTCGCGAATACCACTAAATGCACTTCCAACTCCATTTACTATTGAATTCCCAGTACCACAAACACCACCAGATTCTGTGCCAGTGCATTGATGCTGTGGCGGAAGTTCGCCATCACCCATAGCTGGTATTGCAGAAATTAAAAAACTTAAACTGAATAGTAAATTAACGAATAGGCTTTTCTTATTAAAATATAGATTCATTTTCTCTCCATATCCCTTGCTCACTATATTATTACGTATCGGAGTGGAACATCACAAACTTTAGTAGTGAATTGTATCAATTTATAACGATTCAGTGATTTTAAGTGTTTATACATTATTCATCTGTACAATGGGAGGCCCCTAAACCGCATACAGCAACCTGGCCCCTTGTCTAGTTAATAGAACCATAAAATTCTCCGATGAATTGATGAACTCTGTGTAAGGAGAATTTTAAGTATGTCATTTGATTATGACAAAATTAAAGATAAACAAGATAACCAGGGGTATTGGGCTACCTCCTCAGATTTGTTTATGGTCTTATCCCTTGTATTTTTGCTTCTTTATGTCGTAGCAGGCTTAAAAAGTTCTACATATTCCATTCAAAAAAACAAAGAATTTAAAAGAGTTATGGAACTAAATGCCGACCTTAAAGAACAATTAAAAGTCTACAACACAGTTCAACAAGATTACCTTAACAAGCAAGCTTCTTCTGAAGAAGTCCAGGTCTACGAAAATTTAATGGATAAACTGGATTTACTACAAGAAGACGCAAAAAAAGAAAAAGAAAGTTTAGAAGCTCAAGCTGCTGAAAATGCTAAAAAAGAACAGGCTTTAAATAAGTACCAACAGCTCATCAGAAACATTATTAATTCGAATATGATGGCAAAAAACACCATTCAACGTCGAGATCAACAAATTGCTGAAGTTAAAACTGAAAGTGAACAAAAAATTGCTGAACTTGAAACTAAATATAAAGATGTAGCTAAAAATTTAAAAAAGGCAAAGTCGACTTTAAAATCATCAGAACGTAAACTTGCTGCCGCCAATAGAAAAAAAGAACTGTTAGTAACACAAATTGAAGAAACACAGAAAAAATTTGAGCAAGAGCTAAAAGAGTTAGAAGAAAAACAACAGAAACAAGCAGAAAAAGAAAGAAAATCTTTTGAACAAAAACTTAAAAAACAAAAAATGTCTGCCAAAGCTCGTGAAAAAGCGCTCAAACAATTTCAAAAAGAACAAGAAGCTAAGTTTAGTAAGCAAGTTTCTGCACTCAGTGAAAAAGTGGAGACAAACCAAAGTGAATTGAAAAAAGCAAAAGCTCGTTTAAACGCTAGAAAAAAATTGGCAGCACAAATTAAGAATAATTTTAAGAAAGCTGGAATTGATGCAGAAGTTGATGGCAATACTGGAGATGTAGTCATCAATTTTGGTGATGAGTATTTCGACACAGGCAAGTCCACACTCAAACCCGGTATGAAAAAAATATTGAAACAATCCATTCCTGAATATGCCAAAGGTTTATTTTCAGATAAAAAAATTGCCGACAAGCTTTCATATGTAGAAATTGTGGGTTTTGCCTCCCCTACTTATAAAGGTAAGTATGTAGATCCACAAAGTATGGATGAGAAAGACAGAAAAGCCATTGAATACAACTTGAAACTGAGTTTTAACCGTGCAGAAAGTGTGTTTAAAACTATTTTCAATCAAAATGAAATGACATTTAAAGAGCAACAAAAGTTAAAGTCGCTCGTTAAAGTTACTGGACGAAGCTTTTTAGCTGAAAAGATTGATGAAATGGATAGAGATATAGCCTCTGGTATGAGTCAAAAAGAATTTTGTAAGAAGTATGACTGTAAAAAAGCTCAACGAGTAATAATTAAATTTGATTTAGAAAATTAAGGGGAACTGCAATGAATAACTTATCACTAACAATTAAAGAAGGCTTTGTGCAGTCTATGGTCAATGGCTTGGTCTTTTTTGCCACAGATATACTCATGCCTGTTATGGTTTTTGTATTTCTAGTTGGTGTGATCTTTCGCTTTCTAAATTACTTCACTTTAAAGCGGCAAGAGTTTTTTACTAAGGAATTTGAAAAGCGAATTGATAACTATCTGGAAGAAATTGAAGATCAAAAAGAGGTTTCATTTTTCATTACTGCAAAAAAACTTCTGCTTATTACTTACTACGAAATTTTTGAGGTTTCCGCTTTGTTAAAAAGACGTAAACCCGACATGATTATGTCTTTAGGAGACAGAATATTCTTAAACAAACAAGGCTTTGCTTGGTTGGTCAAATCAGCTTTAAAACAAATTCGTTATATAAAAAGAGAAGAAAATCATCGACCACCTTTCTTGGAAGTTTCAAAAAGTGTTTTTCAGAATAACCCTGCCTTTACTAAGATATTTGGTTATATTCCTTCTGGTTTTACGAATGATTTTTTAAATATTCTACCTGGTATGTTTATAATTGGTGGGATTTTTGGAACTTTTTTAGGGATTATGCAAGCCCTACCCGATTTAAGCTCGATGAATCCAGATGATGTCGAAGGCGCTAAAAAAATTATGGATGCTTTTTTATTTAAAGTGTCTTTTTCAATGAGCACCTCTATTATTGGGATAACTCTTTCAATTGGTATGAGCTTAGTCAATACCGCCCTTTCAGCTGAACGACTTTTTTTGCGAACTGTAGAAAATTTTGAAAATTGTCTTCACAGGGTTTGGAACCGAAGTACAAACAATGAAAATACTAATGGTGCTTTACACTTTGACGAGCATAAAAATCCTTTAGAAGCTCTTGCCGAAGAAGCTTTGAATAAAGAGTATTTAAAAATGCGTAAAAAAATGTATACTGATGATACAAAAGGGCAACCTGTACGAGATGAAATCCCGAAAGCTTCGTAATTGGCCGAGACTTAGGGCTGAATCAATTACTAAGTCTCGCAGCTATACCTAGACTTGAATAAAATCAACAACTTACCGATTAGTTATATGGAGTTTTGCGCTTTATATGGCTAGTACAAAAATGAAGTATAAAATTTTATCGGTTTCCCCAACCGGGATAGCTGAAAGCTTTATAGAAGCTTATCAGTTTACTATTGGTCGTTCTGAGCAAGCCGATCTCTATGTACCTTTGCCCGGAGTGAGCCGAATTCATCTTATTGTCATAGCTAAAGATGGAGATATTTATATTAAGGACAATTCTACATTTGGTTCATTTATTGGTTCAAAATCAATAGCCAAAGGGAAATTCAACCGTTACTCTCAAGGCTCCCCGATAAGACTTGGCAAAGCTCCCATTATTCTTAGTATTCGAATGATTACTGAAATTGAAACATCTAGACTACTTGCCAAAAAAAATAAAGATTATCAAGAACGCTTAGTTAAACATGATGCCGTTGAAGACATACAATCTTTTTTTAGTTCAATTCTCCAGCCTAAAAACTTATTTTCTTCTGTAGCCCGAGTTAATTTGATGAACTGGGAACAAAGTATAAAAGATGAAATGCGTTCTTTTTTACAAGAGCTACAAGAGCTCGCCAATGAAACTTTAGATAAGGCCAAACTCCAAGCCGAACAAATTATTCATGATGCTAACTCCGTTGGTTTTGGTATTAAAGCTAAAGCCAAAACAGAAGGTGAAGACTTTTTAAATGAAGTTAATAAAAAAGGTCTCGAGCTCATAGAACAAAGCTCTCAAGTTGCAGATAGACTGAAAAAAGAAGCTATTGAAAAACAAAATAGTCTTTTACAAGCAACTGAAATTAAATCAAAGAAAATGTTGAATGAAGCCCAACAAAATTTTGATAAAATTCATCGTGAAGCCACAACTCTACAAAATACATTTAAAGAAAAGGCTGAAAGAGAAGCCAATGAAATATTGTCAAGAGCTCAAAGCCAAGCTGAAATCCTAATTACTGAATCACAAGTAAAACACGATGAACTCATAAACAAAGCCAAAGCACAGTCAGATAATATTGTAAAAAACGCAGAAAATAGAGCTTTTGAACTTACTCAAGAGTCTAAAGTTAAATCAGAAAATCTGTTGCAAAACTATAAAGAGCAAGCCATAAAAATTAAAAATGATGCCGACAGAAGTGCCCAAGATGTGATTAACCAGGCTAAAAACGAAGCCAATGAAATTACTCAAAATGCGAATAATGTCAAATCTGATTTAATTCGTGAGGCCAAAAATGAAGCCAACAAAATACTAAATGAAGCGCAAATCGAAAAGGAAAAGCTCATTGAACTGGGACAACTTTCTGGTGAGAAGATCAAGCAAGAGTATCAAGAACAAGGTGCTGCCATAATTAGAGAGTCACATGACGAAGCCGAAATATATATTTCTGAAGCTAAAGAAAAATCGCATAAAATTCTTGAAGATGCAAAATTTAAATCCAATGAACTCTTAGATAACTCCCTCAAAGAGGTAGAAGAACTTAAACAGAGTGTGCTTAAGGAAGTTAACTTGCTTAAGGAAGAGGCTCAAACAGAAGCAGACAACACTATTAAAATAGCTCAACAGAAAAATGATGAGTTAACTATTAAAAATCAACAACTAGAAACGCAAATTTCCAACATTAAAAATGATTTTAAAACAATAGAAACCAAATATCATGAACAAATTAAACAACTAAATCAAGAAGCCGAACGCATCGAAAAAGAAGCTCAACTCCAAGCTACTGAAATTGTTAAAAAAGCAAATAACGAAGCTGAAGCCATTTACCTAGAGAAAAAAAACAAAGCTAATAACTATTTTGAAAATCGCAAAGCAAGTGCAATTGAAGAAGCTGATAAAATTGTTTCTAAAGCTAAACAAGACAAACAAAACATAGAAAATATAATTGCTGAATTAAAACAAACTCTCAATTTAGTGCAAAATAAGAAAAAAGAATCTGAAACTATATTAAATAATATTGAAAAAGAAATTGAAAAATCAAAAGCTAAGTTGGAAATATTAGACAGTGAATATCAGATTGAATTTGATAAAAGACAAATTCAAAAAGAAGATCTAAAAAATAAAATTGATGATTACAAAGATCAGCTACTCGAATTGGAAAATCTCCACAAACAAAAGCAGTCATCCCTTATGAGTTTAACTAAAGAATTTAACTCACAAGAGAATTCATATACTGAATTGCTTTCCGACAAAAAAACAGTAGAAAGTGAGCTCCAAGAATTGCAACAGCAAATCCAACTAGGTAAAGAAGAGAACTCCGCACTTCTTGCAAAGTTAAAAGAAAAAGAAGAACAAATTTTAGCAGACGCAAAAAAGCAATATGATGATATTATAGTAAATGCTCAGAAAGATGCGGAAGCAATAATTAAAAAAGCAGAGAATGAGTATCTTGAACAAAGCAAAGTCGTTGAACAAGAGCTAGTTGCACGTCGGGTTGCTGGTAATGAGGAACTCAAAAAAGAGTTACAACAACGCGAACGAGAATATGAACAAAAGAGAAAGTTAGAAATTAGAGAAGTCATGGACGAACTCCAGGTAGGCATTTTACCTCTTATAGATAAAATCCCTTCTTTAGAAGATGAAAATAAAAAGCTACTTTTTAATCAGATTAAAAAGATAAATAAGGCTGTCTTAACTGGTGAGTCAATTGAACATCAGAATAGAGCCAAATCGCTTTTATCATTTAATCCACAAGAAGCTCATAACAATCGTAAATACTGGCATAAAGTGGGATATATCGCTACAGCGCTTTCAATTTTGTTGATCACATATATTATATCACCAAAATTTTATACCAGTCTGGGTTATAGATTTTTGACGTTGATTACACCAGATGCTCAATTGCAAGAACTTATGGCACAAAAGCATTTTGAAAGATTGAGAAAGTTAAGAGAATTTATACCCGATACCACTCATGAATTTAAATCATCCTATACAGACAATATTTTGTATACCACTAATTATTTAGAAACAGTTACCAATGATGATTACAAAAAAGATTGGACACTTGGATTAAATAAGTTTTTTCTAAATGAACTTAAACTGCATGAGACTACAGTCGTAAAATACATGGGAATAGAATCTCGCATTTACCTGACTTTAGAGGATCTTCGCAATAGTTTGAATGCGACAAGTAAAGAAACCCTGCAGTCGGGAATTGAAAAAATGAGACAGGAAGAAGCTGAAAAGGTGAAAGAGATCAAAGAAATCCTTGGTGGAGAAAAAAACTTTAAAAAATTTTGGAGCTTTCACAAAATACATTTTGAAAGCCATCAGCACTCGATGCGCTCTTTGGCCAGCGATAAAAAAGTAGAAAAACCTGAAAGTTCTGAAAATAAAAAGAAAACAAAAGAAACGGATGAGAATGCTGAAGTCTACTCGATTGATGAATAAACTTTTAATCATAAGAGAATGCCTGCAATGGCCGCTGTCATGAATGCTGCAAGGCTACCACCAATTACAGATTTAATTCCCAACTGAGCTAAATCTTTTTTACGGCTAGGCGCAATTCCCCCAATTCCACCAATTTGAATAGCTATTGAAGAAAAATTAGCAAAACCGCAAAGAGCATAAGATAAAATAATTGTAGTACGATCACTCAGTTGCTCACCCACCTGGGATAGATTTAAATAAGCTACAAACTCATTAAGTACTATTTTTTGACCTAATAATGAACCAGCTAAACCAATTTCCGACACGGGAATACCTAGTAAAAAAGCAATGGGTGAAAATAACCAGCCGAGGACTAAACTTAAATTCAATTGAGGAAGTTCTCCTGGTTTTAACATTAAATCTGGGGTCAAAGCTCCACCCCATTCATGAAAATTTATTAAACCACCGATGGCTCCTAATAAAGCATCGGCACCAGCAATGATTGCAATAAATGCTAATAGCATAGCACCAACATTAAGCGCTAAATACAAACCTTCACCTGCACCCTGTGCAGCAGCCTCAATGATATTACTATATTTTTCTCCTTCAACATCCTGTGGCACAGCTCCCATGGTTTCTGGCTTTTCTGTTTCCGGCAAAAGAATTTTTGATATCGCTAAAGCCGCAGGGGCTGACATAATACTCGCCGTTAATAAATGACCTGCAATGTCTGGAATACGATCTTTAAGTAAACCCACATAAGCAGCCATAACTCCACCAGCAACAGTAGCCATACCCCCTATCATCACCGCTAATAACTCTGAACGAGTCATCTTTGCGACAAAAGGTTTAATCATTAAAGGGGCTTCCGTTTGTCCCACAAAAATATTGGCTGCGACAGATAAAGTTTCAGCTCCACTTGTTTTCATTACTTTTTGCATGACCACTGCAATCAATGAAACAATTTTTTGCATGATTCCAAGGTGATAAAAAATAGCCATCACTGAGGCCATAAAAATAATTGTTGGTAAAACTTGAAAAGCAAAAATAAATCCAGACTTTTTTACATCTAATAAATCTCCGAATATAAATTTACTTCCTTGAACAGTAAAGTTGAGTAAAGACACTATAAAATCATTGGCCAACTCAAAAGCCCCACGAAAAGGACCAGGAATACCAAGTCCAGGAACTCCTAAAACTAACAATGCAAGAATAAGCTGCAACCCTAAACCCGTTGCCACAATACGAAAATCAACATGCTTTCTGTGTTTCGAGATGGCATAGGCCATTGCAACCAGGCACACTAAGCCTAATAAACTTACAAGTCTTTCCATTTTAAAAGAACCTCACACTTTTGCTAAAGAAGATGATGGTGCATGACGAAGTATCCACTTGTCCACAAGAACAAGCACTGTTGAAAATACCAAAGTTGAAATCAATGTATTTTTAAAGAAAGGGAGTCCGGCTATGTAACTAGCTTTTAATCCTGTTAAATTATGTGAATACATATCTGTAAACCACCACACAGAAGCATTGGATAAAAGAAAAAACCAAATAGATCCAACTAAACTGAAACTAGCGATTTGTATACTCTTAGATTTAAAAATTCCATTTTTAGGCGCTGACATTACAGCTAGTGAGAGCAAAATTAATGAGGCATAAGTTACAATAGCGGTATTATGAAATCCCAAAAAAATATCCGAAATGAACATGATTGCTAAAGGTGTAAGTACGACTAACCATTTTTGCTGAAAACGCATGCCAATAAAAATAGCTATGGCAATAACTGGAGTAAAATTTGGAGGGTGAGGTAGCCAACGAGAAAATACACCTAAAATTAAACAAGCAAGTAAAATAAGTAAATTCGGCACTTTAGACTCCTTTTTTTTCATTCTTATGAGAATAAACACAAAGAGTCAAAAAATACTTTCTCAAGACCATATTTTACTGTCTAAAATCTTTAGCAAAAATTAAATAATTCTCTTTGTACTTGAGTTAAGTTGTTAAAAATACTTGTTGAATTGAAGCCATAGGGGTTTTAAAAATAATTGAACAACATTAGTCACAACAAAAGGGTGTAAATATGTACAAGCTCGTATTAATCCGACATGGGCAAAGCCAATGGAATTTGGAAAATCGATTCACCGGTTGGACAGACATTGACTTAACACAACAAGGTCAAGAAGAAGCCAAAAAAGCCGGCCAACTGCTCAAAGCAGAAGGCTATAGTTTTGATTTGGCTTACACATCAGTTTTGAAAAGAGCCATACGCACCTTGTGGATATGTCTTTCAGAACTCGATTTAATGTGGATTCCTGTTTCAAGAACTTGGAGATTGAATGAAAGACACTACGGTGCTCTTCAAGGTTTAAATAAGTCAGAAACAGCAGAAAAGTATGGCGACGAACAAGTCTTTATTTGGCGACGCAGTTACGACACAACACCACCTGCACTTGAAAATGACGACAAAAGACACCCACGTTTTGATCCACGTTACAAAGATATTCCCCAAAAAGAGCTACCTGACACTGAAGCTCTTAAAAACACCAAAGAAAGAGTTTTACCTTTTTGGCAAGAAGTCATAGAGCCAAATATAAAATCAGGGAAAAATGTTTTAATAGTTGCCCATGGCAACTCTATTCGGGCTATCGTTAAGCATTTAGATAATGTTTCCGAGGAAGAAATCACTGAACTCAATATCCCGACGGGTATACCGCTCGTCTATGAGCTCGATGAAAACTTAAAACCAATAAAGCATTATTATCTAGGAGACCAAGAAGCTGCTGAAAAAGCAGCTCAAGCTGTTGCCAATCAAGCTAAAAATTAAATATTTAAATCTTTTATTTTTCTATCAATAAAATTTTTCTCGTTTTTAATTTCTAAACAAAATCTTTCGAATGATAAATGTCGACGCTCTAACTGCTCAAGTAAGGAAGTTAGTTCAAAAGCATTATTTTTGCTGGCAAGTGAACGATTATTGTTCTCTTTTTTCTTTTTTGCCACCAATTGCGCACGCAAAAATATTTTTGCATTTGTATAGAGTGCTCTTTCATTTTTAAAGTTACAGCTAAAGTTTTTATAATTTTGATAGTACTGAATTACACTTTTTCGTGAACTCAAAGGCATGAGTTCATCTTTTAGTTTAAGTTTAATACTCACTAGCTCTTTGTATATGTGTTTAATATTCTCGAACTGTGTTTGATGGTTCTGTATTTGAGCATTGGCAGCATGCCCCTTGTACTTCTTGCTAAATTTAAAAGAAATTCGACTTAATAATGCTTCAACACTTTTACACTTTCTATAGTTTTCTTTGCGTCTATTAAATAAATCTGTGCTAATTTGACTAAATTGATAATTATACTCTGTATTAGAACGATTTTCCTTTTGTGCATCATAGTAGTGTTGACTTTCAAAGCTTTCAGAACAAATTTTTGTAATTAGCTGAATGTTTTCTCTTATTTTTATATAAATTTCGTCATCTAAATACTGACTATCTTTGGCTTGCTTGCTTAAGCGTAAAGACTCAGAATATAGTGAGTCGATCCTATCACTTATCGCTTTATACTTAATTATAGCATGAGAGCTCGTCTTAGCTCCGGTTCCGACAGAATATGCTAATAATATAAATACAAATAATAAATGCATGTTAATTGTTTATCGGCATAAACCTAAACTTTACTGAGTAATTTTCAGTAGATAGAATGAACAATTAAAGATTTACCTGGACTAAAGCCGTAGATATTTAATTTGTATTTACTCGAAAGCTAGACTTTCTGATTTTGTAAGTGAGTCAAATCCTAATGTTTTATCAGATTGTAAGTGAAACTCTAAAACTAATTCTTCTTTGACTTTTGCCATAACTCCACCAAATAGCTCTGGGGGCTTCAAACCTAAATCTTTAAATTGAGTTTTTATTATGCCCTCAGCTTCGATACCACTATCAGATTTAATTAATTTTACAGATGCAGATACTGGATAATTTGACCCGGCTATATTAAGTTGCCCTTTAACTTTTACACTTTGTTCACTGTTTATAATGGCTTGCCACTCTTCTCGTGTCATTTTATCTGTTACAAAATAAATTGAGCTTTGTTTTTTAGCCTTAAGCAACTTGCGCACGTCTTTGTCTCTTTCAGCCTCTCCACTTTCAAAGTTTTCAATAGGTATCTCTAATTTATAAGAAAAATAACCACCTATATCAGGTACGACTTGAGAGACCACTTCACAATTTTTACCAATAACTTCAACCGTGCGAATAAGGAACATTCTTTTCTTGGCAATGTAAGCCACGCAATGACTGCCATTGGAAAAGACCGAGGCGTAACTGTCCTTTAATACTAAAAAGAAACTTAGTAAAAAAAGTGCAACTACAAAAAATATAAAGCCCCGATCTTTATTCATATATTACTTTTACTGAGCAGCAGAACTACTTTTTTTGTTAGCATCAAACTTTACGGCTTCAAGTTTAGCATCACATATTTCGAGTTTCTCTTTGTACTCATCTTCTCTTTTTTGCAAAGTTCTCTTATATCCTTTAAATCTTTTGATTCGATCTAACAAGAACTCTTCAGACACTCCAACAATTTTGTCTTTTTCATCGATTCCAACTTCCCATTCATCTTCTTTGTCAGTTACGCGGTCAATGGGCTCTGTCCACATTAGTTTACCATCTCCGCCATACTCTTTGCTAGTCACTTTTTTACGACATGTTTTCAAAGATCCATAAAGACCTTCTGAGCCAAATTTACGGTTACCATAGACTTTATCTTCGAGTGAATAAACCTCATTTTGCAATCTTCTAAGTTCTTCATTCATTTGAACTTTCTTTTGCACAACTAAGTTTCCATCTTTAACACCTAGGTTGGTATCTCCAGAAACATTTGCAGTTTTCTCCATTTCTGTTTCAATTTTACGTGCTTTGTGGGGATTAGTTGCACAACCCACTAAAAAAGAAGCCACACAAATTAAACTAAAAATGTATGTAATACTGTTTTTCATAAATACTTCCTCCGATTAAGTGATCATTATGCCATAACCTCTACGCTCAAAAGCAATCTAAAACTCTAGAATTATGCAAGGCACTAAGGTTTTAAGATCATTTAAGAATCTAATGAAAATGAATTCTTTTTTGTTTCTTTAAGAAAATATTTCCATTTCAAATGATTGGGTAGGACGGTAGATAACTGTTTCTTTAAATATAATAGCAATGTTTCGCCGGATGTGTTTCCAATCAGATCATTTAAAAATATACCATGTAAAGGTTCGAATACCTTTTTTTGGAGCCACTGTTCTATTTGATAATGGGCCATCACAACTTGAGTGTTGCCATCTATTGGACCTAATGTCTCCAAGGTGAAAAAATACTCATGTCCATGAACTTGTGAACATTTACGAAATATTTGCTGGTTCTCTTCTATTGTTAAGGTTTCGTTATGATGGCGGTGTAAGCTATTAAACTTTATGGATTTAGCCCAAGCCACATTTGGATAAATGATAAAATCAGTCATAGCATATTGAAAATCTCCCTGCTTAATTTTTAAGCTTAAAGATTTTAATTGCGTTTTATTTTGTAAGTATTCAAAAATTTTCAAACAAATACGTTCGAGAGTAATTGGTCCAGTAGAAAACTCTGGCAAATCATTAAAAAACTTGTGATCCCAATAATTGAGATAATTTTTCCAAGGAAAAGACTCTCCTTCAGCGGGATCCCAATTCACATCAATTAAAAAATTAGCACCAATCCCTTCTGGTCCCCAGTCTAAACCATATATTTGGGCGACTTCACCTACCACTTTTAGTGGAGGTCGAGATTTGTAACCAGAACTAATATACAAAAGTGCACCTAAACGCTCATTCATACTCTCCCATTAACATAATGCTCCACCCTTGTTAAGAACTTACAGATTAGACAAGTAGATTTATTGACTATTTGCTCTAACTGAATTGAACTCAAACTACCAGATGAATTTAGGAGTCAACATGGAAAAAGTATGGTTAAAGAGTTATCCCACAGGTGTAAATCATGAAATAGACCCCTCTACTTATTCTTCAATAATAGATGTGTTCAATAAAAGCATTCAAAAGTATGGCGAAAAAGTGGCTTATAAAAACATGGGAGCCACATTGTCTTTTGCTGAACTAGATGAGTTAACTGATCAATTTGCCGGTTTTTTACAAAAACAAGGATTAAAAAAAGGCGACCGTATCGCCATACAAATGCCAAACCTTTTACAGTTTCCCGTTGCCTTATTTGGTGCTTTAAAAGCCGGACTTATAGTTGTAAATACAAATCCTTTATACACTTCAAGAGAAATGAAACATCAGTTCAATGATTCGGGTGCCAAAGCTATTGTCATCTTAGCCAACTTCGCTCATCAGCTCGAAGAGATCATTGAAGAAACATCTATAGAAACTGTAGTTGTCACAGAATTAGGTGATTTATTGGGTTGGCCTAAAAGAACTTTAATTAATTTTGTTGTAAAACATATAAAAAAAATGGTGCCAAATTTTAATTTACCACGTGCCATTAACTTTCTCGATGCACTTGATATTGGAAAGTTAGAAAAATTAGAAAAACCAAGTTTCTCCCACGAAGACATTGCCTTTTTGCAATACACAGGTGGTACAACGGGTGTGTCAAAAGGAGCTATGTTAACTCACAAAAATATTATTGCAAACATGCTTCAGGTTAAAGAATGGATTTCCACAGATCTTATTGAAGGTGAAGAAGTGGTTATAACAGCTCTTCCGCTTTATCATATATTTTCATTAACAGTGAATTGCTTGTGTTTTTTAAAATTAGGTGGAACAAATATATTAATTACCAACCCCAAAGACATTCCTGGCTTTATTAAAACTTTGAAAAAAGAAAATTTCACGCTATTTACTGGAGTAAATACACTATTTAATGCTCTGGCTAATAACCCAGATTTTACAAGTATAGATTTTTCTTCTCTTAAGTTCAGTGTCGCTGGAGGCATGGCTCTCCAAAGAGCTGTCGCTGAATTATGGCAACAAAAAACAAACACGGTCATCTTCGAAGGTTTTGGTCTGACTGAAACTTCACCTGTTGCTTGCGTAAATCCACTTAACAAGAATAATCGTGTAGGCACTATTGGCCTTCCCGTTCCTTCTACAGAAATTAAAGTCATAGATGAAGAGAATAAGGAGTTGGGTTTTAATCAAGCCGGAGAACTTTGTATTAAGGGCCCACAAGTTATGAAAGGTTATTGGCAACGCCCTGATGAAACTGATAATATTATGTTGGATTCAGACTGGTTAAAAACTGGCGACGTTGCCGAAATTTCTGAAGATGGTTTTGCAAAAATAGTAGACCGTAAAAAAGATATGATTCTCGTCTCTGGATTTAATGTTTACCCCAATGAAGTTGAAGATGTAGCGGTCAAACACCCTGCCGTTTTAGAAGCGGCAGCCATTGGTGTACCTGATGAAAAATCCACAGAAGTGGTTAAGCTTTTCGTTGTAAAAAAACCAGGTTTAAATGTCGAAACTGACGAACTACGCGATTTTTGTCGTAAAGATTTAGTAAATTATAAGGTTCCTAAATATATTGAGTTTCGAGATGAATTACCAAAAACAAACGTTGGGAAAATATTACGAAGAGCTTTGCGAGAAAATTAATAAATTTGAAAAAACTTTATAATATTTTATTTTTCAATTGCTACTCTGAAGCCTAATTACTATAAAATGCTTATATATTCGGAGGGGAGAAATGAGAATATTTATTAGGTTTTTATTAGCAAGTCTTTTTTTAATTCATTTTGAAATACACGCAAACACCAATGATAATGATACTATTTCAGAACCGATGCGAGTTTTGACACTCTCTAAGAATGTCATTTCAAAAGCTCAAAAAGCATGGGGTCTCACAATACCTCTACAAAACGAAACAATTGAGCAAACCAAAAAAGGGGCCTTTTGCGCTTTGGGTGAAGATGTCATTGATTTTGAATTTGTCTCTAGCTCTCTATTCGGTAGAATTTATGACCATGCGGAAGAAGAGACCAAGTCAGATATTGAAGATTCACTATTAAATAACTACGCCCATGTGTTTTTAGAGCAAATTGGCGAAAAAATAAATTACACCTATGACTGGGAAAATGTAAAAATTGAAAGCGAAAACTTTGGCCGTAGTAAAGATCGTACAGAAGGTTATTCTGTGGAAGTAACTACCTGGAAACCTGAGTATGATAACTTGCCTGAAGGATCTTCTAAACCCACATCCAGTGTAAAGTTTGAATTTATAAAAGATAGTCATTCGGACACATTTAAAATAGTCGATCTTATTTTAGCAGGTGCTAGAGTGAGTAAGTTTTATGCGGCTTTCGTGCAAAACATTAGAAGGCGTAAAAATACTCTAGAAGAAGTTTTGGATACCTGGGCTAAAGAAAGTATTCCTCTATGTCCAGAAGACACCGCTCCATATGCAAAACTACTTGAGTAAATTTCTACTTCTAGTAACTTAGAAGTATGGCAGAAGATATAATATCAACACCGAGAAAAGCTTCTATTATCAATGACGACGAGAGACTCTATGGCACCTTTGCTGAAATAGGGGCTGGCCAAGAAGTCGCTCGTCATTTTTTTCAAGCCGGACATGCCTCAAATACCATTGCAAAAACTATGTCGGCTTACGACATGACATTTAGTGATGAAATATATGGCAAAGCTTCCCGCTATGTCAGCTGTGATCGCTTAGTCAACATGTTAAGCCATGAGTACACTTTACTTTCTGAGCGGCTTGATACAAATGGACGATGCTTTTTTGCTTTTGCCAACACTGTAGCCACTTCAAGTCATCAAGAGGAATCAACTAGCCATGCTTGGATGGGATTGCGTTTTCAACTCAAAGAAAATGGTCCTGTTAATGAAATTATTATTCATGCTCGTTTACTTGATCGATTACGACTACAACAACAAGAAGCGATCGGCATATTAGGCGTCAATTTAATTTTTGCTGCAGCTTATTTAACTGATAATGAGGGCATGCTCGTATCTTCAATTATTGACAATTTAACTACTGACCGTGTTCAAGTTGACTACATAAACTTTAATGGAAAAGACCTTGAACACTTGAGTCTGCAAAAGGCAGGTTTACATTTACTCGCTTTTAAAATGAGTCACTCTTTAATTTTTTCTGAAGATGGAAAAATTAAACAATCAACTGATTATTTGTATGGAAAATCTGTAGTCGTCCTGCGTGGAACCTATGCCCCCATTACCACTACTAACTTAGAAATACTTGAAAAGGCAGAAAAAGCGGCTGAGATTTTTAATACTGATAAAAAACCCAGCAGTTCTATTCTAGAGTTTACAATTGAAGATTTAGAAGACCCCGATGAACAACCTTATCAAGATTATTTAAATCGCATAAAAACTATAAATGCCTGTGGTCACTCAGTCATGGTAACTAACTTCCCACTTTTTTTTCAAATTAAATCTTATATAAGAAAGTGTACGAGTGAACAGATAAATATAATTGTAGGTTCTTCACTTCTGGAAAAAATATTTGATGAAACATATTATGATCAAAAAAAAGGTGGGATACTCAATGCCTTTGGTAAATTATTTGATTATAAAGCTCGTTTATTAGTGTTCCCTTTTAAAACAGACAGTCTTTGTTCAACAGCAAAAACTTACAATCCACCACCCCATTTATCAGGTTTATATAATTACTTACTAGATAATCATTTTATAGTAGATATATTGGGCTGCGAAGATATAGACACCACTCAACATTCTTCTATGGTCCGAGAACTTTTACAGAAAAAAGATCCTTCTTGGAAAAATTTTGTCCCCTCAGAAGTGAGCCAAATCATCGAAAAACAAAAAATGTTTGGTTTAACTTAAAACAGCCAGCTTACCCATACACTAGCCGTTGGAATAAATAATTCTGACAAATAAACGTCCTCAATTTCACTCTCTGCATGAGAGGCTAGAGCATTTGCCACTTCGGTGGCTTGTGTATCTGTACCCGTCCCTCTGTAGACACGGTCTACATCTACAGTTGTACTCGACATAAATGGCTTTACAATTCCAACATCTACGTTAAACAACCAACTTTCATTAATTTCCCAACGATAACCCGCGTGAAAAGTTAAAGCATGAAGGTCTGAACCTATTGTAAATTCTGAAGCATTTGACATAAGCAATGGGTTGTTGATGTATTCCGAGCCAAAGGCATTTTCAAGTTGATCAACAGTGACTTCACTGCCCCCACCCATCATATACATATAACCTGCTTCTACATAGAGTCCATTGTATTTGTGCAAATTCCATCCGCCACGTAGGTCAACAACTATACTATTTGAAAGTGCTGACTCGACAACTTCTGCTGTATTTTCACCAAGAATCCCTACGCCACCAACAAGTGCACTATTGACACCCATTAAGAAGTCCATGGCTAAGCCTAAACCCGCTGTGGCATAAAATTCGGAATTAAAATTTGTTTTAGCACGACCAGAGATTTGCAAAGGAACTTCTACTCCAGCTTCGAGTTCCCAGGACTCAAATGCATGAACTGATGTGACACTAAACATACTTAAAAATAAAATTAAAAACTTCATGTTGATACTCCTAAGTAAGTCAATAAACTTTGTACAAGTTGACCACTGCCACCTTTTTCGCGAAGTGCCCCACGAGGACTGTCTGTCCAAGCATAAATATCAAAATGGGCCCATGGCAAGCCTTCAGTAAACTTCTCTAAAAATAAAGCTGCGGTAACTGCTCCACCAAAACTATCATCACAATTGACGAGATCAGCTACATTCGAGTTCAGAGCTGAATCTTGTTGAGGATCTAATGGCATGGGCCATAATGGTTCACCTTTGATATGAGCAGCACTGAGTAATTTTTTTTCCAAGACTGGTTGATTGCAAAATACACCTGGCAAGTAAGCACCTAAACCTGCCTTTATAGCTCCAGTTAAAGTGGATACATCAGTTAACTGTTGTG
>JAGRAE010000044.1 GCA_020435005.1 Bdellovibrionales bacterium | reverse complement strand
GCCTCATTTATTACAGGTGGGAATTCATTTTTCTTCCATTTTAATTTTGCATCTTCAATTAATGATTTATTAGTAGCAACAAAGTTCCACCATATAATTCTATCTTCAGGGAAACACTCCCCGCCAAAAAACATAAAATTTGATTCTGCGAAAGCTTCAAATTTTACAACTGAACCCTTTTTGAAGATAACCATTGTGTAGGGTTCATAAATTTGCTCTTCAATTTTTACTTTTCCAGAAACTATGTAAAGTGCAGCTTCATGTGACTCTTTAAGTGGCTTTGAAAAGTTTGAATCACTCTCGGCGTAACCATTTAAGTAAAAAAGATCTGAATAAGTAGGCACGGAAGACTTGAAGTTCAGGTAACTTCCTGCAATTAATCGCATAGATATGTTTTGCTGTTGAATCAGAGGTAAATCATTTTCTTTACAGTGATAAAAACTCGGCTCAACTTGTTCCTTGTCTTTTGGCAGTGCCACCCATAATTGAATACCCTCTAAGGTTACTTTATTTTTTGTTATTTGCGATCTTTCTGAATGAACTATCCCTTTACCTGCAGTCATCCAATTCACCTCACCGGGTTTAATGGTCTGCTCATTACCAAGACTATCTCTGTGGACAATTTCTCCAGAAAACAACCAAGTAATTGTAGCGAGCCCTATATGGGGATGCGCCCTAACAACCATTGGTCTGTTCTGATTTAGCTCAACCGGTCCCATATGGTCCCAAAAAATAAATGGTCCAACCATTTTCTTATTTAGGTCAGGCAAGGACCTTCTAACAATAAAGTTATCGCCTAAATTTTTTGTTATAGGATGAATGATTAGTTCAATTTGGCTCATACTTATAACTCTATATGGTTAAAAACAGGTTATATGTTTTATTATTTTTATCAACACTGTCACTAAAATATGACATATCTCCCTTTGTGGTTTGTTAATTACCAACTATTTGAGACTACCAACCTAAAATGTAAGCAAACATTAATGGTGCAACAATGCTTGCGTCAGACTCGACAATAAATTTTGGTGTATCTTTAAGTAGCTTACCCCATGTGATTTTTTCATTGGGCACAGCTCCTGAGTACGAACCATAACTCGTGGTTGAATCTGAAATTTGACAAAAATAAGACCAGCAGGGAATATCTTTTTCATCAAGGTCTTGTGATAGCATGGGCACCACACAAATAGGGAAGTCTCCGGCAATACCTCCCCCTATTTGATAAAAACCTATTCCAGAGCCACTTGAGTTTTCTTTGTACCATCCAGCCAACCATACCATATACTCAATTCCACTCTTCATAACCTGCGGAGAAAGCTCGCCCGTAAAACAGTAACTGGCAAAGATATTGCCTATTGTTGAATCTTCCCAGCCGGGAACAACTATTGGAATATTTTTTTGGGCTGCTGCTAACATCCAAGAATTTTTTGGATCTGTTTCATAGTATTGTTCCAACTCACCACTCAAAAGCATTCGATACATAAACTCATGAGGGAAGAGTCTATCATTGTTGCTTGTCGCTTGATTCCAATGTTTAATTAAATGTCTTTGTAACTTTCTAAAGGCCTCTTCTTCTGGTATACAAGTATCTGTCACTCGATTAAACCCACCAGCTAATAGCTCCATTTCATCATCTGGAGATAGATCTCTGTAGTTAGGCACCCTTTTGTAAGAGTTATGGGCCACTAAATTCATAATATCTTCTTCTAAATTAGCTCCTGTACAAGAAATAATATGGACCTTGTCCTGCCTAATCATTTCGGCCAAAGTAATGCCAAGCTCTGCTGTGGACATAGCGCCGGCTAAAGTCACCATCATTTTACCACCATTATCTATATGAATTTTATACGACTTAGCTGCATCTACTAAAGAAGCCGCATTGAAATGTAAAAAATTTTTATCTAGGAAATTACTAATACTTGAAAACTGACCCATGTTACACTTTCTGGTTAATACCTTATTCTTTAATCTTATTCATTTATTGTCTTAGCTCATTTATACTTGATACTAAGCTTTGCAAATAAAAAATAACAAAAAAAACACACGATTGACGCTTTAGCCCTAATTATCGAGATTAACTATAAAAATTTTGGACAATACAGCTCTTGACGGTTGTAGTCATGCAGACTTACTGGTTCACACCCTCTTTAAATATGAAAAATACTGCGCCGATCAAACAAAAGCTTGCCCAAAGAAAATTTAAACTGGGCTTAACTTCCATATAAAAAATCGCAAAACCCATAAAAACTAATAAAGTAATTACTTCCTGTATAATTTTTAATTGCGGCAAAGTGAAATAAGTAAATCCAATTCTATTTCCAGGTACCTGAAAACAATATTCAAAAAAAGCTATGCCCCAGCTAATAATAATTACTAAAAACAAAGGCTTTGAGTTTAAATTTTTTAAATGTCCATACCAAGCAAAAGTCATAAAAATATTAGAAATCACTAAAAGTACTATAGTTGTAATAGCCAACACTTTTTTCTCCAATTTATTGTACAATCTTTAAATAAATTATAAATTTTAATAAGGCATTAACAAGGTTTATTTATGCAGAATACGGATCAAGTGAACTGCCTACATTACTTGGATGAATAATTGGATTTTTGGGAATTAATAGACTACTGGAAATTTATTGGTGGGCTTGGACTTTTTCTACTTGCAATGAGCATAGTTGAAAGTTCACTTATTGACCTGTCCGGCAGAAGTTTTAAAAAGTTTCTAATAGAGTATACAAAAACTCCACTCAGAGGTGTACTGACGGGAACAGCCACTACTTCAATCCTTCAGAGTAGTAGCGTTGTTACACTTATGGTTTTATCTTTTGTTGGCGCAGGACTTATTGAAATGCGTAGTGCCTTAGGTGTAATCTTTGGCTCAAATCTAGGCACTACATTTACTGGCTGGATTGTGGCGACCATTGGTTTTAAAATAGACCTTAATTTACTCGCTTACCCATTAATTGGCATTGGTTCTTTGCTACATTCACTGATATCAAAAGAAAGTAAATGGAGTCACTTTTTTAAGTTTTTAGCCGGGTTGGGACTCTTATTTTTAGGCTTAGATTTCATGAAACTGGCCATGGCCAGTGTTTCTCAAAATTTTAACGTTTCAGAGTTAATTGATTTTGGAACCTTAAGGTACTTTGTATTCGGTTTTGTATTTACAGCTATAATTCAATCGAGTTCAGCAACTATGATGATTACACTTTCTGCACTCAATGCCGACATCATAAGTATACACGGAGCTGCCGCACTCATAATTGGTGCAGATTTAGGTACTACTATCACTACCCTATTGGGTGGAATAGGTGGCTCTAGAGAGAAAAAGCAAACATCTTTGGCTCATTTTATATTTAACTTTGTCACCGATATCATTGCGCTTGTACTTATTAAACCACTTTTACTATTTATAAATTATATCTTAGGTAGCCAGGAGCCTTTGATATCCTTAGTGCTATTTCACAGTATGTTTAATTTCCTCGGAATACTTTTATTTTTACCCTTTACAAAACCATTTGCAAATTTGTTAGATAAGTACTTCGGACCAGTGGAGAAAACCTTCACAAAGTATATTCAAAAAGTTAATCCTCAAATGAGTGAAGCAGCTATTGAAGCGTTAAATAAAGAGATTTTTTTACTTATTGATGATGTAATGAGCTGTAATTTACAAGCTTTTCTAATTAAAGATATTCCTAAAAGCTTTAAAGAGACCTATGAACAACTTAAAGAAAAACTTAGTGAAGTTTTCTCTTATACTCTAGTTTTGCAGGAACAGCCCGTACAAAAGGAAATTGCCAAGAGACTCGGCCAACATTTAAAAAGTTTGGATTATTTTTCAAGATCAATCAAGTCAGCTAAAGACATACATCACAATTTAATTTACTTTGAAAACTCTGCTGATAGTACAATTGTGAAGACGCAAGAGTCTTACAACAAAAACCTAGAACAAATTTACACAAGTATTAAGTCAATAACTCAACTAGAAAATGAGCATTCTATTATAGAAAAAATCATAGAGTTGAAATCTATTAACAATCGACAATATGAAGTAAATATGAATGAAATTTACAATTACTTTAAAACACAAAAGCTTAGTGAAAGTAATTTAGCCAGCCTACTAAATATAAACAGAGAAATATACTCTTCCACTGAGACATTACTTCTTGGCATAAAGGAAGTAATGCTCTCAGCAGATCAAGCTGTGGAAGTTTAAGAATTAAATATCTCCATTCTCTTCAATCTTCTTTCCATTTTGAAAAACTAATTTTCCATTTACTTTCGTATAGTTTTCACTATCAAGATCACCATTGTAGGTAACGCCGTTTTCTACAGTTGCAACTTTACCTGAATCTAAAACAATTTTTAGAGCTCCTACCGTGCGGCCATAGGTAAGATCTTTACCTTGGGACGCTCTTCTATTTGTCAGTATAGATTTTGTTACAACTTCTATTGTCGCATTTTTAACTTGTTCGTTTTCTAGAAAACTTACCTTCATCAACTTACTATAATCTGAAACACTTTTGCCTGGATTGCGGTGGTCCTTTAGTTGTCGCTCATTGCTGTTATGTACTTCTGTAACAGTCAATGAAACGATAGGATTTAGTGGCTTTAATACATATGCTAGCTTTTCATTTGTAGACTTCATATCGTCGAGTTGTTTTAGCATATTTAACTTTAAACTTAAGTTCGTACTCGTACTTGTTAAAGATTCCTTTGAATGAGTCATAGAAGCAGCATCTGAACTGGAGTATCTTAATTCTAATGGACAAGCAATTAATTGTTCACCGATATCTTTATCTAAATACTTTTTTGACTTCTGCTTATCATCTGACCACATACTATATGTAGTTTTACCAACCCTATGGTTGCTTTCCGACAATGAATTTAAATTACAATATGTATGAATTTCATTGCTAAAATCAGTCGACACATAATCTCCTCGCAAAAGATCTTGTTTCATCTCAAAACCTTTAGCAAGGTATTCTAAGCTTGGTATACTTCTTAATACGTCTTCGGTCATTGACAACACATTATAAGCTCTTTTTTCATCTTCTTCACTGAGTTTATTATAACTTTTAGGTGTTCCCACGTCGAAAAACCCCGCTTCATCACTCGATGTATCGGGACTATCGCAAGCCACTAGAAAAGCACTTACCAGCATAAAGCAAAAAAGTTTTGTTAATTTCATTTTATTATCCTCCTGAATAATCTCAATTTAATAAGTATATTTGAAAGCAGTTTTTGCCAAAAATTCATTGCCGTCGATTTTACCTGAACCACTACTGACTCCAGCAAAAACACTGTCAATGGTAACGCGTCCAAAGTTCAAACCTAAACCTGCCGCAACAACTGTGTCGTCAATATTACTTGTTTTTTTATTGTTTACGTTATCTTTGTAATCTACATCATCAATCATTGTGTTTTGCTTTACTGAAGCCCTTAGTGTTAACCATTCTTTTACTTTAGCCTCGCCGCCAATAACAATTGGTAAATACATCCTTTTATCTTCTATATCATCAGCAGCTACTTGGTCGTAATCTACTGTGTATTCCGCCTGAGTGAGACCAATGGTGTAGAAGACAAAATAATCTTCATCTCCTGTTAATTTATTATAAAAGTTAATTCCAATTTCTTGAGAGCCTCTTTCACCTGTAACAGTCCCTGTGCCATCATCAAAATTAAAATCAACTTGTTTAATTTCTGCAGACAACTTGGTATTGTCTGTAAAATTATAATAGCCACCTAGTTTTATAGAGTTTTTTCCATCGTACTCAATATTTGTGGTTGCCGTATTTTCTGTTTTTGACTCTTCGGTTAATCCATAAACTAACAATGCCCCAAACTTATTAGCCTCAACTCCTGCTCTAAAAGTGGTCACCGTCGATGTGCTATCTGGTAAATTTACCGTTTCTCCCGTGTCCGATGAAGAATTAGCATACAATAGTGCAAATCCAATATTAATATTACTCAGCTCTTTACCATAAAGTAATTCCACAGAATTTTGTGGTTTAAAAAGTGTTAGAGAAGTTGGAGTTAATTCTGCGCTCATAATATTTTGCGCACCCATCCCATAACGACCTAAATGTAAGCCCAATGTACCAAAAGATGATTTATTTATAAGTCCACCTTCAGCCTTTGGACTTACGCTGTTACCAACTTCTAAATTAATTTGATTTTCAAATCCGCTAATGGATGCTGGATTTAGAAATATATTTCTATTGTCCATTATAAAATAAGAGCCATTTGTATCTTGGCCAAGAGCCTCGAGACGGGCTTTGGATGCCATTGATACGGATGATGCTGTTAATATGCCAATAAAACATATTATAAATTTCATATGTTTGTCTCCTGAAAATAAAGGTTTCAATTTTGTAGTAAACTACATATCAAACTAATGGAGACAAATACAATCATTAATCTTTTTAAATAAATTAACAAAATAATAATTTCTTAACAAAAAAATTCCATTACTAGTAAATATCAATGATTTCGATGTCTTGTCTTTTCAGGGAACGAACGCGTTTTGGCAAATTTTTAAGAATTTCATCTTCAATAGCTTGAATTACATTTTCTTTTAGGAAGCTACGACTGTGGACAAGACTCACTTCTCGGGTGGGTGCAGGTTTTTTAAATCTTCTTAAATGTTTTTCACTTTCAATGCTTGATAAATCTAAAGCAGCTAATTCCGGAAGCAGTGTAAAACCAGAATTTTTTTTAACTAAATTTTTTAATGTTTCTAAATTACCGCTTGTGAACTCCACATTGGGTAAAACGCTATGACTTTTATCAGACGAACATACTTTTAAAACTTGTTCTCTAAAACAATGACCTTCTTCTAAAATCCACAAACTATTTGTATCCAGATCAGCTTCAGTAATATTTTTTTTCTTTGATAAATAATGATCCTCCGAAACGTAAATGTGAAAGGGTTCATAAAACAAATGCCGCTCAATAATCCGTTCATCTTCAAGAGGAGTAACTAGAAGACCAGCATCAATTTCGTCATTTATTAAAAGCTTAACAATGTCTTCAGTTTTATATTCATTAATTTTTAAGTTCACCTTAGGATTATTTTTAGAAAACTCTCCGACAAATAAAGGTATTAAGTATGGAGCAAGGGTGGGAATAACTGCTAAATCAAACTTCCCCCGTGGCTCTTTGCTTCCCTGATTGGCAATAGCATGAATTTTTTTATGTTCGTGAATAACGACTCTTGCCTGTTCAATGATTGCTAAACCAACTTCTGTGGCAATAATCGGCTTTTTAGATCTATCAAAAATGATTACATTTAATTCTTCTTCTAGCTTTTGAATTTGCGTAGATAGAGATGGCTGTGAAACATGGCAATCCATAGCTGCACGACCAAAGTGTTTTTCATTATCCACAGCAAGAAGATACTCTAATTGTGTAATGGTTGGCATAGTGACCTAATTTTATTCATTATTAAATTGCTCAAGTTTCAGAGTTGCATCATGTGCACCCAATCTTTCAAGAGATTGTCTAACCGTAGTATAAAAATAAACTATCATAAATATTACTACCGACAATAATATTATTGCACTAAACATGCTTCCCACTAGAACACCAGAAACAGAAAATAATACAAAAAACAAAGTAAAAGGAATTGCAACTCTGAGCCCTACGACAAAAGCAATACTAATTAATCTTTCAAAGAAATTGTGTCGCCCATAGTTTGCCTCATAAAAAGACTTTAGCACATAACTGGTAATTAGTGCTCCAATCCCAATTCCCAAAGCACCACCAAAAAGAATAGATACTTGATAAGGCTCAATAACTGATTTTTTTTCTCCTAAAAAAAACTTAATAATAGTTTCCGACAAACCATCTAATACATAAGTTAAAATTAAATACTTTATTGCCAAAAACGTATCGCCACTGTCACCTTTTTTTAAATGTTCTATTAAGCCATTTAAATCAAAAAAATACATATTCTTCCTTTACTTATTTACTTATTCGCTCTTGGTACTCATCCCACGTACCATCATATACATGTAATTCTTTATGATCCAAATGAAAAACTCTCGTTGTAGTTTGCCTTAAAAAGTGGCGATCATGGCTAACAACCATTACTGTTCCCGGAAAATTTTTAACAGCGTCTAACAAGACCTCGCGAGATTGAATATCCAAATGATTCGTTGGTTCATCTAAAACCAAAAAATTTACTGGTTGAGCCAAAATAGTTGCTAATACGACACGACTTTTTTCTCCACCCGATAAAACAGAAATCTTTTTTTCTACTTCGTCACCAGAAAACTTAAAAGCACCAAGCAAATTTCTGATGAAGCCCAAGTCTTGTGTTGGAAAACGACCGTGAACTTCTTCGACAATCGTATTATTTTTATTTAAGACATCAAGCGAGTTTTGACTAAAATAGCCAAGTTTAACACTTGCACCCAGCTGATAAGTGCCACTGGTTGGTTCAATTTGACCTGTAACAATTTTAAGTAAAGTCGATTTACCAGCTCCATTAACTCCAGTGACGGCAATTCGGTCTAAGCGTTTAACTAAGCCTGTGAGATTTTCAAAGACCTTGAGTTCTTTTCCATCGTCTAATTTATAAACTTTAGTTAGTCCATTAAATTTAAAGACTTCATCACCACTGCGAGGAGGCTCTGGCCAATTAAATTGAATGGCTTTTTCCTCTTGAGGCACTTCGATTCTTTCAATTTTTTCTATTTTCTTTACGCGCGATTGTACTTGTGCCGCATGAGAAGCTCTCGCCGCAAATCGAGCTATAAACTCTTCTTCCTTGGCCAACATTTCTTCTTGGCGTTTAGCCGCAGCAATTAACTGAGTTTTGCGTATTTCACGTTCTTTTTCATAAAAATCGTAATTACCGCCATAAACTGTTAATGTTTGATGGGCTACTTCAAAAATTTTAGTCACTAAACGGTTCATAAATTCACGGTCGTGACTTGTCATTAAAAGAGCCCCTTTAAACTGTTGCAACCAGGACTCTAACCATACTATGGATTCTAAATCGAGATGATTTGTTGGCTCATCCATCAACAATACATCGGGGTTTATTAACAAAATTTTTGCTAGAGCAATACGCATTTTCCAACCACCACTAAAGCTTTCCGTCGGGCGATGGTGAAAATCAGGATGAAAACCTAGACCAGTAATAATTTCTGATGCACGGGCGGATAAGTCGTAACCTCCTCGACTTTCAAACTCACTCTGAAGTTGTCCATACTCTTCAAGGACTTGTGACATCTCTTCATCGTCAAGAGGTTCGCACATTTTTGCTTCTAGTTCTGGTAAACGAGCTTCAATTTGTGATAAATCACCGGCAGCAGACTTTACCTCATCGAGTACGCTTCGACCTTGCATATCTTCAATGTTTTGCGAAAAATAACCCACCGTCACTTTATCTGGGCAAACTACTTGCCCTTCATCGGGCCGCTCTTCACCGACTAGAAGTCGAAAAATAGTGGTTTTTCCCGCCCCATTGGGCCCAACTAGTCCAACTTTTTCCCCTGGATTCAGCTGGAAGGAGGCATTGCTGTATAGATTTTTATTACCGTAGTGTTTGGAGACATTTGAAAATTGAATCATTTAATTTGTCTAACACTATTTATTAAATTTTGTCAGCATTAAATCTAACGACATTAACATCTTTCAACAACAGCCATGTTTACTTTCTACACCTTCTTTATAACAACGCATCCATTCATAGGTTTTAGCACCCAAAATAGTTCCAACAACGGGAGCCAACATATAAATCCACAAACTTTGAAACTCCCCAAACAAAAATGCGGGCCCCAAAGACCTTGCTGGATTCATAGATGCAGAAGTCAATGGTCCTCCCACAAAAGCACATAAAGCAACAGTCGTACCTATTGCGATTCCAGCCAGCTCACCTACAGCTCTGGAGTCTGTCGCTACACTCATAATTACAAACATCAAAGCAAAACTTAAAATGACTTCCACTAAAAAACCCACACCAATACCTGTGCTAATTCCAGTCACTCCAAATGAATGATTTGATCCCCAAATTATTAAATGAACAGTAGAGGCTAATGTCGCACCAGCTATTTGTGACAATAAATAACCGGGTAATCTGATAGTAGGAAATCGTTTTGTTGCCCAAAAAGCTAAAGTAACAGCCGGATTAAAATGGGCTCCCGAGATATGGCCAACAGCATAAATCATAATAGAAACCGCTCCGCCAAAAATTATGGGTATAAATGTGCCAATACTCTTATCACCTAATTCAAATAAAACTACAGATCCACAGCCAAAAAAAATCAGAAAAAAAGTTCCTATAAACTCTGCAAAACATTGAGGCCAAATATGTTTAATTTCCATTATAACTCCAGATACTTTTCAATTTTTAAAACAAAATCTTTTATTTCTTCTCTGACTTGTCTATAGACTTTTAAAATTTCCTCTTCGTTTTTCATATCTTTAGTCAGCCTGGGAGGGTCATCAAAGCCTTTATGAACAACTTTACCTCCAGGAAAGAACGGGCAGCTTTCATGAGCGTCTGAACAAACTGTTATGACATAATCCATCTTAACATCGGGTAATTCATCTGTGGTTTTTGAGCTATGATGAGAAATATCCACATCAAGTTCAGCCATAACGTTAACAGCTCTGGGATTTAAACCATGCTTTTTTGTCCCTGCAGAATAAAAGTTAAATTGATCACCCTTTAAATAGCGTCCCCAACCTTCCGCCATTTGGGATCGACAAGAATTTCCTGTGCATAAAAATAGTATATTTTTTTTCATAATCAAAATCTTACATACTTTGATTTAGAAGTCATTTACAAACTAGACCGCCAACTTAAGACATGCTCTAATTTTCTATGAGATTTGTATTAGGAGTGCTGAATGTCGCAAATTGAAGATTTATTATTTATGGAAAGAGAACTCAAAATGCCTTTAACTCCCCTACCTGTTAGGTCTACCTTTGTCCGCCTAGGTGAACGTGGAGTTTTAATTTCTCCCCTGCCTGGATTTAAAAAACACATTAGTGAAATTAAAAATTTTGCTAATGTGACTGACATTATTGCTCCCAATTGTTTTCATAACTTAGGAATCAAAACCGCTCACGAATTTTTTCCACAGGCAACTATTTGGTATGCAAAGGGTTTAGAAAAAAAGCTTCCTCACTTTCCTTGGCAAAAGAGCTTGGAAGAATCTAATTGGCCCTATAAAGAAGAGCTGCCACTTTTTCAGATCAAAGGTGCTCCTAAGTATAGCGAAGTAGTTTTTTATCATAAAAAAACTAAAACTCTTCTTGTTTCAGATTTGTGTTTTAATTTAAAAAACCGTAAAGACTTTGGCGCAAAAATTGTTTATGGAGTTTTTGGCACGTTAAATAAACTCGGAATCAGCCGTCTCGTCTTACTTCTTACAAAAGACAAAAAAGCCTTTAGAGAATCTTTAAAACCTATATTTAATCTCGACTTTGAAAATGTAGTTATGGCCCATGGCGAGATTATTATGGGAAATGCAAAAGAAAGTTTAAAAGCAGCTTTTTTAGAACGAGGAATTAAAGTTTAATTCACCATGTTTCATCCAACTTGTCGGAGTAAAATCTCAAAGCTTTTTCATATGCAAGAATATCTTTATCAGATGTTGTATCAAGCAGTTGAATTAACATTTCAGAGAAAGCTTTATCATGCCTTTTTAAGTTATAAAGAGTCATTGCACGAAAAACTTTAAAGGCTCTATCTTCTGGAAACTCAGCAACAGCTTTATCAAAAATTGATAAAGATTCCTGATATTTCCCTAAACAACGATATGTACTTCCAAGGCCTAATAAAGCTCCTTTGAGATCGTCACCAACCAACCCATTTTTTATAGCTCTCTCATAGTAAGGCAAAGCTTCACTCTCTTTACCCATGTAGTCACAAGTCCACGCGGCTTGATAATTACATTTAGCATCATTAGGAAAGTCCTCAAGTAACTTTTTGATTATCAAAAAAGCTGCCTGTGGTTTACCTTGATTTCTCAAGCCAACAGCCTTTTGTAAATCTTCTTGTACTGTCATTACGACTCCATTTCTTTTATTTTATTCAGCACCCATGCTCTAACTTCTTTTTCTATTCCTGCTTGAATCATTAGAGACTTAACAGCATCTATATCATCTGAATCAATAGCTTCAAAGAAAGAATCAACTTTGCCAATTTCAGCTAGTTTTTCTAAAATAAGAGTTCCTTCAAACTCATCCTCTCCTAAACTGTGATTCATACTTATTGTCCTAAGTGTAAAATTTGATTGAATTTAGATTCTATTTCATGAACTCTTTTTATTACAACCCAACATCCTTATATTGCTGTACAGCCTGCATGGCCTCTATACCGTAAACAACTGAAGGACCACCACCCATTAGAATAGCCACGCTAACTGTTTCGGCAATTTCTTCTTCTGTTGCACCTGATTTCATCGCATCATGAACGTGAAATGCTATACAACCATCGCATCGAACAGTAATGGCAATTCCCAAAGCAATTAATTCTTTAGTTTTACTGTCGAGGGCACCTTTAGTTATAGTTTTCTCATGAAGTTGTGCAAATCCTGACATCGGACCAGGAATAGCTGCACCTAGTTTTTCCATCCAAGTATTTAACTCTTGATATTGCTCGGGAAAGTTTTTCATGCCTGTCTCCTTTAATAATCTACAATATCAAACAATAAATTTTTTGGATTTTCATTAATTAACTCTCCTAGTTATTTAAATTTTTGAGACTACAATTCCCCACGTCTTAACATGTCTATATAGTCTTCAACTTCAAAATTACCACCTTGGGCTTCACATCTTTCTATCATTTTTTTCATTTGCTTGTAAAATTCTGGATTCGGAAATTCATAGTTGGGGTTAAGATACATCTCCATAAGTTGTTGATAAAAACTAGCTGCATGGTTACGCAATCCTGTTTTTCGACTGTAGCTATAGGTACTATTATTAGTACTATTTTGTTGGCGAAAGTTATTTATCGCTCTTAAAATTTTATCAATACAATCGTCGTCATCAGGATCTTTCTGAGGACATTGCTCTCCTGGAGTTGTAGTGTTTGGCAAATCTGAGTTCTTGGGTTTATCTGAAGAGTTTTGATATGGTGAGTTCGGTGATAATCCAGGGGCATCAGCTGGTCCATTTGTAAAAGTAACTTCACCGTTTGGCATTATCGTTGGAACATCACTTGAATTTTCATTGTTGTTGAGCTGACTTTGAATCTGACTAACACCAAACATTGCCGCCAGTAAACCTGTAGTATGTTTGGCAGCAGCAGTAAATGCCGTACGAAGCCCATTAAACCCATTGGAAATAGCTCCCCAATATAATCCTTGAGGATCAATATAGTTTACGGGGTCGCTATAAGCATAAATATACGGATTGCTTCCGCCCTCCAAACCTATAGGATCAGGTTGAATATAACGTCCAATATCGGGTGAGTAATAGCGACGCCAGTTATAATGTAAACCTGATTCTTCATCAAAGTACTGTCCAGGGAATCGGTGATTGATTTTTATTAAAGTACCATCTCCATCCATATCTTCAATAGGAGAACCTTTACCGAATGCATTCGATGGCCAATACCATGCTAGCTTTCCAATATTATTTGTGGCTACTCTAGGCGCTCCCATGTGGTCTATATGTGTAAATACAAATTCAAAATCTGTTCGCTTTTGTAAGGTTCTACTTCTAAAACGCAACGAACCCACATTGCTTCCTTTTAGCTGAGTGTCTTGCACAAAAAAACGTCCGCCGATATCTATGACATCAATGGGTTCTTCCAAATGATTAGTTTCTTCATCGCGACTTTTTTCTTCTTCAAAGAAAATTTTCATAGTCCCCAGAGCTTTGGGTGTTGAACTTGCTGTTGATTTGAATACACGATAGCTAAAACCTTTATTTCCAACTTTAGCTGTTGCCAAAATATTAGGAGTACTAGTGTATATTGCTAAATAGCCAAGCTCTTCTTGGCCATGACCGGCCTTAGGGTCACCTTCATTAGCACTGCTTTCTTGCTCTTGTAGTAATACCCTAAAACCATTTTTTGTTACTGAGCGAATTCGTGGGACTACTGTTTGTTGCCCATTTGTTGTTTGTAAAGTAGAAATTATAAATGGTGTTCCTGGTAGAGGTTGATCAAATTTAATTTCTCTTTCTGTTTTATTGGATTTACTACTTACGTTTGCACGACCAACGATGATAACACTGCCATCAGTTTGTGGAAAATGTCCTTCAGGTAATGCCAATATACTGGCCTCTTCCATGCCATGGCCACCAAAATTATTACCATTATTTTGATAAGACCATTCTGAAAAAGCTATACTCATAGAGTTATTAGTAATGTCTTTAATTCGAATAACACCCTCATCAGCTCCTCTTCTTGTTGGTGGTGTTGCTAATACAACTGGTTTATTGTCAAAACCAAAAAGTGGAATTTTCCTCCACTTGTTGTTAAACTGAACATCAATCACGCCTTCAGAAACGGCATTTATTGCAATGAGTTCTTGGCCAAGATATATATATTCTTTTTGTGTGAGACCTCTTTGATTAAACTCGGCAGCAAGTAATCCATTTTCCAAATAAGCAAAATAAGCTTTAAAGCCACCAATGGATTTACGAACACGTAAACCTCGATAGTTGTAGTCGTATACAGCTTTTGGCAATCCATTGTTGCCTTTAAAGCTGGCTAATAAATCAACTTCATCATATGTTAATGTATTACCGCTATAATTAGCGATTTCTCCTGACTTCGTGTAGCCGATACTTAGGTTTAAGGCTCCGTTTACACTTCGTAGCTTATTAGTGCTAGCATCATAAACAAAGTTATTTTGCAGAACTCCGTTAAACTCTGTGTTCATAATATTACCATTATTATCGTGAAAAATAGCCGTTCTATTGGGATTGCTCGAGCCAACGATTTCAGTTTCGCTATTTAAATATCCATGATCGGAATAATCTCTCTCAAGAAGACGCCGAGGTTGACCAGACATATTTTCTTCAAGCAATTTAACACTACCATCGAGATAATAATCATAATTTAATGAGTATTCATCACCATAGCTGGCTGCTTGCAAGCGTAAGCTCTTATCAAAAACTTTATTTACATTTATTCCATTACCAAGTGTGTAGCTTTGAGTGAGACTAGTGCCTGCTACATACTTTATATTGTCAACAAGAGTTGTGACTGATCCACTTCGTTTAAAGCGCAATCTGTTTATTAATTGAGAAGAGTTTTCGCGATCGTAGTAGACAACATTTCCGCTAGGATAAGTAATTGAAGTAAGATTGCCAAAATTGTTGTAACCATAAACCCATTTGTAAGAAAAACCACTACGTATTACGGTTCTTTTCACTATCTGTCCAAGCTCATTATACGCAAAGCGAGTAGTTCCCAAACGATCGACTACGGAAGTCAAACGTCCACGACCATTAGGCTCATCCTCATCGTAATTAAAATTTACATTATACTTGGCACCACTACTGCTGATTCGAGTTTTTACTCTATTGAGAGCATCATATGTAAAGGTGGTGATTTGTCCTTTAGCATTTTCATAGGTTTTTATTTGCTTTGTCGGTGAATAACCATAACTACGTTGTCCATAATCCCTACTCTCTTCAAAAGTAATATTACCACGACCATCTAAGCGCATTAAAGTTTCTACACCGTTAGGTGCCGTAAAAAATCTATCTTCAGTTCCATTTTTATATTCCATAGTGTGGACCTGATTGCCGTTGAGTGAAATACTTTCTTCGCTAATGATTCGCCCCAGACCATCGATTGTAAAATTCTTTGAACCAATTTGATTCGTGATTAATGTCGTCAATGCCGAATTAGGATTTTGAATGGTATGGCGGGGGTTACTTAGTGCTTTTAAACGTCCGCTGCCATCTAGATCCATTCTTGTAACTTCACCCTCACCACCTACGGTAACAGCTATTTGGCCATTGTTATCAAAAATATTAGTTTGGGAAGTTATTAAAGTCCCTGTACTTGAATAATTAGATTCTTTAATCCTATTCCCTAGCCCGTCATATTCAAACTCTTTATAAGAACCATCAGCGAGATGAACACGAAACAACAAATTAGTTTGGGTGTATTCATAACGAGCCAAGAGTTGATTATTGTTTAGAACTCTTTCCACTCGCCCTAGGTCGTCATAAATAATTTCTGCATTAAAAAGGCCACGCCTAAAAGTTCTTACTTTACCCGAAGTTGTAAAGCTGTACTCTGTAGTTACATTATTGGCATCTGTAACCGACTTGGCGCGACCTTGACTGTCGTGGTTGGAATATTTTATTTTGTAACCATTGGGAAGAATACGCGTTGTTAGAAAACCACTGACATGTCCACTGCCGTCACTTGAATAGTCCTGATTATCATACTCAAAATAAGTAATATCATTAACATCAACACGAGGGCCATCTACAGCTTTTAACAAACCACTTACTGGATAATAAAAAAACTTAGAAACTGATACTTGACCATTGACGTGATCAATAATTCTATTTTCTATTATTTGATTATTAACTATAGTTTTTTCATCAGTTTTAATGGAAGTCCAAATAGTTGCTGATAAACTACAACTATTAGGAGTGAGATTAGCACCATTAGCAACTCTATAAAATGTTGTAGAATTCATCTGATTTGCAACTGTATCATAAGCAAAAGTCGTCATTGTCATTTCAGGTTTACCCCAAGCATTTATGCGACATTTATGACGTCCTTCTGGTGTGTAAAACCATTTGGTCTCTATACCTTCAACATCTTTGGTATAAATCAAATTTCCTTTATCATCATAATCTTTCTCGACCACTGTATTATCACAGCCAGATCCTGTACAACTGGTAGCTACACCACTTCGCGAGACTAGTCTTTTTAATCCAGCAATAGTTTCGTAATTGTTTTGCCAAGTTTTTCCATTAGGAGAAGTAATGGTTACACTTTTCCCATCACTGCTATAGTCAGCTAGCCATCTATTCGTTTTCTGCTCTTCAGTCCCATTATAACTTTCAATCAGTCGACCAATTGAATCATAATCAAAATGAGTCGAGAAGTTTTCACTAGCAACCTCTACAGTTGTTAAGAGTTTACTTGTTGCATCCTTATAATAATATTTAACAGTTCTTTCTCCAGAACCATTATCGGTAGTTACGCTTTCTAGTTGTGGACCCACATGTCCAAAGATGACTTGCTTTCCATTGGGCAAAGTCAATGATTCAATTAAAGTATTTGAACCATCATAATTAAATTGAATAGTTCGATTTTGATTATCTTCTACTTTATCGATTCTTCCTGAGTCATCATAGATCACATTTACTACTGATCCCAGTTTACCTTCAAGTGACTTAAGTTTACCATCATTGCCATAAACTTTTTTATAACCATTTAAATTTGTGTATTGGTAATCGCCTGTACCTAGAATTGTTAAGCTTCCATATGGATCACTTACTGAAGACCAAGAGCTATTATCATTTTGCCAAGAATGTCCAGCTCCTTGAGAATCATACATCACAAGATTATTTGGATCTTTTAAATCTAAATAGGAACCATAAGTATGCATCCAACCTTTACCAAGGCTAGTTCCACCACCAGCTTGAGCCTCACCAGCTCCAGGTAAGGAGTTATAAGCACTTTCAAAATGCAACGGTGTAGCGTTACCACCAGTGTATTCTGAAGTTCCCAAAAAATTATTACCTGCTGGAGAGCTTCCAGCTGGACTTCCTCCATTAGTGGGACTTTCATGATTTCCTAAATAAGGGGCCATTGGATTATCACATGGAGGACCAGCATCTGGTGTGCTTGGATCCCCACATGCAACATTGGCACAATCGTCATCATCACAATAACCGCGATCTTGAAGATTAAAAAAGAAATCGCCACCTTGATGAGTGCCATCATCAAAATCTTTTACACAAGAATTAAACACAAATTTAGCCTGCGAGCTAGTAGACTTTCCTTGGGAGTCAATCATGGAACAAGAGTAATACCATTTATACTGTTCTATTTGTGTCCATGTCTGAAAGCCAGTAATTGTAAAACCAAGTTTTTCGTAACGATCTTTACATTCAGTAAGAGCTAATTCCTGTGGGTCTGTAATATGACCATTGTATTTCAGGTATTCATCTTGATAACCTGAAAATGGTCCTGTGCCATTGATAAAACCAACCTTTCTAACCGTACCAGGTTTACAGACAACTTCCCAACCAACGGCCGGACATTTAATGCCATAATACTCTGCAGTTGCATTGTAATAACCACTGCTTGCTGGGACTCTGTTTACACTTTTATGAGATGGTGTAAATATCTCACTAGAATTAAGTCGACTTTTTCCTAACTGTTTAAAAGTCAAGGTGCTACAACTTACAAATGCAACAAAAGTAAAAATGGCAACAAAGAATGTTCGGTTCATTTTATGACCCCTCAAATAAAATATAAAATGTATATAGGTAGTTTAATTAAAACATATATTTTTATTATTAAGTATTGGTAAGAAAATGAAATGAACAATGCTAGACTATTTGTCAGCCAGAAATAGTAAGAATCTAATATAAAACATATGTCAAATTTACTTATTTCAAGTTGTGTCTGTCAATGTATCAGAATGGAACGTTTTTATTATATATTTCATACACTTAATTCGTTTATTCGACTTATCAATAAACATACGAGATAATATAGAATTGTGGGGAGACATTTAATGCTAAAAAATAGATTTAAATATTCTTTTTTAATCTTAATTTTTCTCACAATATCATTATTTAGTTTTCAAAACTGTATTAAAACAGGTGGATTTAATAGCAATGATTCATTTGTGTATAAGGGAGGAGAAGGCGGTGGTTTTTACGATGGTAAGCCAGAGCCCGGCACCTATGTACATGAAACCCAAAATCTTGCTTGTGGTGGTGAAATTAGCTCTTACCAGTTTCAAAAAATTGACATAAAAACAGATTACACCATCTCACTTGAATCACAAAAAAAGTTAGCTTGTGAAAATAGCAATTCTGAACTCCAATTCCAACAGTTAGAATATTTTAGTGATATCAAAGGCTATTTTGTTTATATGGGTTCAATTTTTAAAAAGAAAGACCTAGTACGTAAAAATTGGGTCACCGAACTGTGGTGTCGTACTACCGATGGAGCAAAACAAAAAAACATATTTGTTGAATATTCACCTCTACAAAATGAGGCTGAAATCTTACTTAATAATAAAGCTACTGAAAAAGCAGATCGTAAGTTAAATGGCAGTCATCTTGTTTTAGATAGTCAGAATTTGATTTTAGAAGCAGATTTAGCTTCTGAAATTTATCTAGGAAGTCGAAAATATCGTGCAACTTTAAAATCTAAATTATCAAATGAGTCTGAAAACATTTTTTGTTTTGCTGGCTCAAACACTCTACCTGAAATAACCTTTCAAAAAATTCACTCTGAACAAATCGAAAGAAATGCAGAGCTTACTCTTGAAGCCTACAATGATCCCACATCACTTTTAGATAGGGTTTTATCTAATGAAACTAGCAAAAGCAATTTGTCTTCAGATAAAAAATATTTTTATAGTGTTAATCAAGTAGATAGCAACTTAAAGCTTAAACTTACTAACTTACAAGATGGAAGTGTCATATTAACAGAGCTTTCAAATGAGAGTTGGAGTTACTCAGGAGTTTATTGGTTCAATAATGATAGCGATCTTATTTTGACACTAACCAACGAAAGTCAAGTTAAGAACTATGATTATTTAAGTCAAACAGTCACACCATTACAGATTTATCACTATAAAATATCTAAAAGCAAATTAGAACTTATTGCAAAACATAAAAGTGAAACTTTAGACTCTTCTCCTCCAGGATATAATGGCTACAACAAACTCAAATACCTTCAAGCTTATCAAACAAACACTAGTTTATATTGGGTTACACTTGATCAATATTCAAATATTAACTTTTTTAACTACTCGATAGACAAGAACAATGTTGATTCTTTTATAATAGATCTAGAAAGCATTGGATATACAGTTCAAGATAAAGCTCAAAGGACCTTAACCATTCAAAAGCCCATAGATCATGTGCAAGATAGTAATA
>JAGRAE010000043.1 GCA_020435005.1 Bdellovibrionales bacterium | reverse complement strand
AAAACAGGTATATTAGTTCTGTTGTAAACTTAAATGAATTTTTAAAATTAAAAATATTAAAGCCACTACCTGTTAGTAATACAGAATTTAAATATTTATATGAAGATTTAAAAAATAATCTTGAAGAAGAATTTTACTTGCACAATATAACTAGATTGCAACAATTTGGCAGGCCGACTGATTTTTTACATAAAAAAATGTTATATAATTATGTGAACAAATTTAAATCCCCTCAATTAAAGTTAAACGAAAATATTTTGAATGTTTTAAATTATTATATGACTGGTGAAGGTAGTGTTTCATTAAATATAGAGTCTAAATACAAAGAGGCATTAAAAATTATAGATATTTTTAAAAAAGCAATGATTATGCACTTGCCTGTAAAAGTTGAAAATTTATTGGAACTCATACCTGTTGAGTGCAAAGAAATAAATAACTGTTATAAAATTAAAAAATATGTAACCCATCAGATCTTTGATCAAAAAAAACCATCAGCTACAAAAATAACAAAAAAAGATTGGGCAAAAATTGAAGAAGAGTTTAAACAACTTAAAGCTCAATAATTTTACTATTGAATAGTTTTAATTTTAAAATTAGGGCTTGCAGCTTTAACGTTGGCGGCTTTCACTCGAAATTGCATTTTATAATTAGTACTTGCTGTCACTCCTGAACTGGGCGAGATAAAGGTGCCGGCCAGAGGAGTTGGGGCCTTGTATTGAGGTTGATAATCTAAAATAATTTGAGCTTCTGAAGCTGATATTTTTCCAGAACGAGCGATAACTCTAATGGTACTTTTAGAAGCTTCATTTTTATTAAATTGGATTAACCCCTTATTGTCTGTAAGAAAAGTAAATCGAATATGGGATTGAATTTTGCAACTGAGCTCTAAACGATGGCCCATAAGGCTTTGACCATCACTCCATGTTTTTCCATCATCAGTCGAAATTAAAACACGATCAGTGCTGCGGTCACAGCTTCCTTCTAATGTTAATTGCGGTCCGAGTTCTGTAATAAGTAGTGTGGTAACTTCCTGTCCTTTAAACTGAATGCCTGATAAAGAATTTAATCTGGTAAATTCAGGAACTCCTTCAGAGCAGGCGGTTAATATAATAAGTAATGGTAGTAATATTTTATTTAATTTCATAATTTATTTAGTTGTATTTATGGGATGTAGCCACCTAATCTATTTATAGTAATCCAACTGGATTTAATTTCAGTTCCAATATCTAAGGAGATGCTTCCAGCAGAGTAATTTTTAAAATTTATATAAATAATATCTCCTGCATTTAATTTTACAGTTGTCGTCCCTTGGTAAGTTGCACTTATCTCATCATTGTCCCAGTGGCCACCCAAGGTTGTTTGTGATGCGCCCCCAGATCCGTAGTGAAGTATCAGACTAGCATTACCTAAATTTGAAGTGCTAATGTTTGCACTGACTTGATAGATGCCATCGCCACCACCAGGTACAGTGTATGTCCATGAACCGCCAGTAGTCACTGCACCTCCACCAATGTTGAATTCATTTTGATTAAAATTAATTCTAGTAGATGTAGGTGAAGATCCACCGGCAGTGGCCTCATTAAAAGTCTGACCTGATGTTATAAAGTACCTTAAGGCAATAACTTTGGTGCGGTCGTCTACATATTTTTGGTTTACCGCCGCAGTTAGATTAGCTGGTGTATCAGGTACGTTAACAATCGGATTGCTGTTCATATCCAGTGTGCCTTGCATAATCATATCACTTTCTACATTGATAGAGTTTATGGCCTTGAGCGATAAATTATTGGTGTTTGTATGGTCACCTAAAACTAGATCATTGCTTGCGTTTGTAGAGATACTTACGCCAGTGTTGCCTGTTTTTGCTAACACAATTTCAGGATTGGCATCAGCACTTTCAAAATTAGCTATAGTTCGATCAGTATTTGCATCTACATCTAGCGTTGTTGCTGGTGAGTTTGTGCCAATTCCCACTCTTGGACTACCCAAAATGTTAGTGATTTTTACTAATGAAGAACTGTTTCCTTTTAACTCCAAGACAGTTCCTGAAGTTAATCGATTGACGACCATAGTACCTGAATCACCATTTCCTTGGATTTTAAGTAAATTTCCTGAAACTGTTGCGTTATTAGAGTTGAACTCAACCATGTCACTACCCACAGATCCAGTCGTTGATACATTCAGCAAATCTGTTCCAACAGTGGCTTTAGAAATATTAATTTGATTATTAATGTTCGTGATACCTGTAAAAGTTTTGTTACCGTTAATAGTTTGTGCGGATGTTTTATCAACATATATAGAACTTAGATCTGTCCACGACCATTGAGAAGCGCCATTCGTTGTAAGAACTTGACCATTCGCTCCCGAAGAATTGGGCAATACAAAAGTTAAATTACTGCCCAATGTGGCCGGTGCTCTTAACATAACCGAATTTCCATCACCGGAGGCATTTAATTGTAAGTTGTTGCCATTTTTTACCGTTAAACCCGAAGGAAAATTATTTCTAGGTGTATTGACCCAGTTGGCCCCATTAAATTCAAGTGTATCTCCAGATGATGGAGTGCTTGCTGTAACTCCATTCCCATCAATTGTTCCTCCACCTGCAACAGGGGTGACCCAATTTAAATTTCCTGCTGCATCCGACTCTAAATATTGTCCGGCAGCGGGACCACTCGTGGGTAAGGTCAAAGTATAATTGGTGGATAAACTATTTGAGGCCATAATCGAAACTTTATGGCCGGCATTGGAACTTCTAAATTCCAATGGAGCATCTTCACCTGTACGTATAAAGTCGTCGGATTGCACTCCGCCACCACCAATTAAAATTCCGCCAGCACCTATACTTCCAGTAGTAGAAATAGTTCCTGAGGCAGAAATGTTACCAGAACTTACATCAAAGTCACCTGTAGTAATAGTGGTTGCACCCGTAATGGTGCCACCATCTTTAGAGAATTTTTCACTATCTAATTCTGCAATTGCAGCTTGAATGTTTGTGGCTACAATATTTCCTACAGCAGAACTTGTAATTTCACTACTGTTTATTGAAGAAGGCTCCCAATAACTTGAACTATTATTATACTTCAGAACTTGACCTTCTGTTGGTGGAGAAGAACTTATATTTGTGCTTTGAAGTTGAGTAGCATTTGCGCTGCCACTCATAGTTGTCCAAGATAAATTTCCTAAAGCATCAGATTTCAATACTTCATTAGCGGCTGGGGCTGTATTGGGCCATGTCAGCACATAATTCTGTGACAAACTATTTGAAGCTTTTAATGAAACACTATTTGTAGATGTGCTTCTAAATATTAATGGTTGATCTTCACCGGTAGCAATGGAGTTACTGAATAGGGCTTTTTGAAAATCGTCAATTTCTATTGCTAAACTTGAATTCGTACTCAATTGAAAGTGTTTTTCATGAGTGACAGTTATTTGTGCGGCATTAGAGGCTCCTGACATAAATTCAATTTGAGAATCACCTGCACTGGGATCATTGTCGGTGATTCTCATTATTGGATTATTAGTGTTAATTTCAAACTGTCCGGCGGGAGTGCTGGTACCTATTCCAATTTTTGCACTGGCTCCGGTTAAGTAAGCTGTACCAGTCCCCAAGTTTTGACTGCTACTATCGCCTTTTTTTATATATCGAGCATCGTTGTGTGTATCATGATGATGCAAAGATGTAATGTCAGAACCATCAGTCAGTTGTTCAATGTGTGCTTGAGTAATATTTGTTGCATCAGTTTTAATAAAGTCAGTAGGCAACAAACCCTGTAGACTTTCTGCTACGAGTGAATAGGGTATGGAACCTAAAGGAATATCGGCAAAGTTGTCATAAGGGTTGCCATCTACACTGACTTGAATTTTTATTATTCGATGTTTATCTGAGTTAGAGCTAGGCATAAATGTACCACAACCTAAACCGGTTATGTTGTTAATGTTTTGAAAAACTTGTACATAAGTTAATCCAGGATCATTTCCAGTTTTTACTGCAGTTATTTGACCAATGGCCAAGTTAAACACACCATTCGTTGATGATAGGTCAACATCTAGAATTTCTTCTTCATAAAGTAGACAGGTGCCATAAGGTCCATAGATACCAATGATAAAATCAACGTTATTGCTCGTTACGGGATTGTCACTATTGTCTGTAAGAGCTCCTTCAACATTAAAAAATGTAGGAGTCACTTCACCCGATGCCATCGCATAAGAAGAAGCTAAAAGAAATATAAAAAAGAAACTTAACCACCAACGTAAATGCATTCCTATTTATATCGGCTTCTCAGGCCTTAAGTTGAGAACCAATATGAGAATTTTTGCGTGCTTACAGAATCTTAAAATTCACTACAAAGTGTCTAAATCATAGATGTTTCAATATGAATCAACAGTCGTTCAATACTTAATAAATTACTCCTAGTTCACTTTTTCAATCGGCATAAAAATTGAACATTCATGGTGATAGGGGTGGGAAAATGATTAAATTATTACTATCAATAACAATTATTTTATATTTGTTTTCAAATTGTGGCGATGGGTTTAGTACAAGGAATAGTGCTTCATTAGGTTCATCTGCTGGACAAAAATGTACACCACTTGAAAGTACAAAAGACATAAAAGCCCTAGAGGCTATATTCGGTACTGATGATCGAACAGGTATTGAAGAAAATAAAGATTTTTTAGCTTGGGCAGACAGTGTTCTGGGTTATGTGGCGAATGAAAAAATTAATATGTCCTCGGGCAAAGTGGAAAGCTACTCCGATGGAGAAACCCTTGGTCAATTTATGAATCTTTGTACTAATGAACGCTATTGGAATATGCCGATGGTTGCCGGTTGTACAGGTGTGCTGGTTGCTCCCAATGTCATGTTAACCGCTGGGCACTGTACGGGAAGTGCTTCTCAAACCAATTGTATGGATAATAAATATGTGTTTAACCTTTCCTATGCCAATAATGCAAGTGATCCGTTCCAAGCTGATGAGGGTTCAATTTATGGATGTCGGCAAAGGCTTTATTACAATAATAATAATGATCATGATTTAGGATTAGTTCGCTTAGATAGGCAAGTTACTGATCGACCTTATTTTCCAATTCATTTAGATAGAGAATTACCACTAGGAACAAAACTTGTAGATGTAGGTCACTCTGAAGCCATGCCCTTAAGGATTTCTCCTGTTGGTGAATATAGAGGGATGAAGCAGGGATATCGCATGCATGATTTAGACGTGTTTGGTGGAAATTCAGGCTCTCCAGTGTTTACACGAGATGGAAGAGTTGTGGGGATTCACGCAAAAACTATGATTATATTTTCTGAAGGGAATTTTAGTAGTGCACATTATTACAAAGAGCCTGGAGCAAGTTGTTATTCAAGATATCAAACAACAAATGAGCTTCAACCTGGAAAAACTGCAGAACAAGTTTATGCCATGGCTTCTGACCCGAGTGTATTAAAATCAGAGTTTCAAAATAGAATTGTTGCATTAGTTGGTAAAGTTACTGAAGCCAAACAATTTGGTGATCAAGCAGTTATTGAAGGTTGGGCCTGTGCCATCGCTCGAGACAACCCTGTAGAAGTTACGGCTTTGGATTCACGAGGGCGTGACTTAGACTCAGTAGATGCCGATCAAGAGTCTGAAGATGAAGATGTCGAAAGATTTTGTCAAAGTGGAACAACCGCCCACAAGTTTACGGTGACTACTGAATATGATCCCGATGGTATGAGCGTGGAACTTAGTATGGGTAGTGAATCTATCGAACTAGAAGTCACACAATTCAAAGCTGAAGAGCAAAACAGCCAATGTGCTAATTAGAATTAGAAAAATATTATAATCTTTAATTTCGGAATACTTATTGCTATTTCCTCTAATAGCTGCACTTAAATACATTTCTACATGAAAAATGTCGTAGAACAATTGACACACAGGGTAATTTTTTCAAAGGAGATTTGCTGTTTGATAAGTCGTGTCAAAAATGCTATATACTTATGCCCAAATGGGTTAATGGAGGATGCAAATGGTAGAATTTAAGGTCGGAGATAATGCGGTATATCCTGGACACGGTGTTGGTGAAATTACTGCTATTGAGACAAAAGAAATGATGGGTACGACGCTGACCTTCTACTCCATTAAAATTTTAGAATCAGGCATGAAAATTATGGTCCCTGAAAGTAAAGCCAAATCAGTGGGTTTACGTCCAATTATTTCCAAAGAAGAGGCCGGAAAGGTTTTAGATATTCTCAGAGAAAAAGAAATCAAGATTGATAATCAAACTTGGAATCGACGTTATCGTGAATACATGGAAAAAATAAAAACGGGTTCAGTCTATGAAATTGCTGAAGTCTTGAGAGATTTATTTTTACTTAAAGTCGACAAGGAACTGAGCTTTGGTGAAAGAAAAATGTTAGATACAGCCAGAAATTTATTACTATCCGAGTTATCTTTAGCCACAAGTAGAGAAGAGCTGAGTGCTCAAGATGAAGTAAAAGCTATTTTTGAACTTTAAAAGACTCATTAAATGGGTTAAAACCCCTACATGCAAAATAAAATTAGAGTAAGATTCGCCCCTAGTCCTACAGGTTACCTCCATGTTGGTGGAGCAAGAACTGCCTTATATAATTATCTTTACGCAAGAAAAAACCACGGAACTTTTGTGCTTAGGATAGAAGATACCGATCAAGAGCGCAGTACCGAAGAAAGTTTAAAAATGCAGATTGAAGATCTAAAGTGGTTAGGTCTGAATTGGGATGAGGGTCCCCACCCAGAAAATTTACAAGACAACGGTGAGTATGGTCCCTATCGACAAAGTCAGAGACTCTCAATATATAACGAGTACATCGAAAAGTTATTAGAAAGCGGAAAAGCTTTTTATTGTTTTATGAGCGATGAAGAGCATGAAGAGCTAAAAAATACAGCTATACAAGCGGGAAAACCCGGTCAGGTGAACAGCCCTTATCGTGATAAATCATTAGCTGAGGCCAAGAAAAGAATTGCAAGTGGTGAAAAAGCTGTGGTTCGATTTCGCGTACCAGATCAAGAAGTAATTTACAGCATTAATGATCTAGTTAGAGGTAAAGTAGAATTTCCTTCGACGATGGTGGGGGATTTTGTTTTAGTTCGCTCAGACGGTATGCCCGTATATAATTTTTGTTGTGTTATAGATGACGCTCTAATGAAAATTACTCATGTCTTTCGCGCAGAAGAACATTTGAGTAATACACTACGACAACTTATGATTTATGAGGCATTTAATTTTGAAATTCCAAAATTCGCCCACGCCTCTCTAATTTTAGGTGCTGATAAGCAAAAGTTATCAAAACGTCATGGTGCAACCAGCGTTGGTCAATATCGTGAACTGGGTTATTTGCCCCAGGCCTTGAACAATTTTTTAGCTCTACTTGGTTGGAGTTCACCAAGTGGAGAGGAAATATTGTCTATAGAACAGCTTACTAGCGAATTTTCCATAGAACGTTTAAATAGCTCCCCTGCTGTTTTTGACGAAACTAAATTGAAGTGGGTGAATGCCAGTCATTTGCGAGCTTTAAATCATGCTGACCTTTGGCAACTAATAGAGCCAATCTTGAAGATCGCAAATATTAATGTGCCCGAATCAGAAGCCTGGCGTAGTCAAGCCCTTGAATTGTTTAAATCTTATATGGAAACACTTAACGATTCCGTTGAACTATTTAAGCCACTTGATATTCAATATTATGAGATTTCTGAAGAAGCTAAGGAAACGCTATCTTGGGAAACCACTAAAGTTGTAATTGAACAATGGAAAAAATTAATAGTTCAGAAAGATAGCGAATTTTTAACTGAAGAGCAGTTTTTGAATTTACAAGATCAAGTAAAGAATGACTGTGGAGTTAAAGGCAAGCAACTATTTATGCCTATTCGTGTGGCGGTAATAGGTAAGCCTCACGGGGCGGAATTAAAAACTTTGGTGCCGTTACTAAAAACAACTGATTTAATCGCAAGAGCAAATATTGTACTGGAGAATATGTGAGTCTAAGAATATACAATACAGAAACAGGGAAAAAGGAAGAGTTTAAACCTATTGAAGAGGGTCATGTGAAAATGTACGTATGCGGACCGACGGTTTACGACTTCTTACACATAGGCAATTATAGGGGAGCCATATTTTTTAATACTGTTCGTAATTGGTTAGAGCGTCGGGGGTACATTGTTACATATGTTTACAACTACACTGACGTTGATGACAAAATATTAAATAGGGCCAAAGAAGAGAATGTAGAACCCAAAGTTATTGCTGAAAAGTATATTGCTGAATTTCAAAAAGACTACAAGTTATTACACTTAAGACCTCATTCTAAAAATCCCAAGGTTACGGAATTCATGGATAAAATCATTATGTTTATAAGTGATTTAATAGAAAAGGGATTTGCTTATGAGCTTAATGGAGATGTGTATTTTGATGTTCATAAATTCAAAGAATACGGACGTTTGAGCAACAAAAAGTTAGAAGACTTAGAATCTGGTTATCGCATTGAAGTTAATGATAATAAAAAGAATCCTTCTGATTTCGCTTTGTGGAAATCCGCTAAAGAAAATGAACAAAGTTGGGAATCTCCTTGGGGAGCAGGACGTCCCGGTTGGCATATTGAATGTTCAGTTATGGCAACTTCAATTTTAGGCGATACAATAGACATTCATGGTGGGGGTTTGGATTTAGTTTTTCCACATCATGAAAATGAAATTGCACAGTCTGAAGCTTGTACAGGTCACAAGTTTGTTAAATATTGGATGCACAATAATATGTTAGAGTTTGGATCCCAAAAAATGTCGAAGTCTTTGGGGAATGTACGGACAGGGAGATCTTTTTTAGAAGAATACAATGGAGAAATAATGAAGTTTATGATGTTAAACGCACATTATCGCTCGACTATTGATTTCTCAGAGGAGCAAATTCAAAGAACCATACATTCTTTAGCTAAGTTTTATTCAGCTTTGGCTTTTGCAAAAAAGTTAATAGCTATTGATGGACATTTAGTACCTGTGCCTGATGAATTTCAAAAAACTGTTGATAAGGTGCAAAGGCATTTCGATGATGCCATGGATGAAGATTTTAATACTGCAGAAGCCATTTCACATCTTTTCGAATTGGTAAGAGCATTTAATAGTGTAGTTAGAAAACCAAAATTTGAACCAGAACATAGAGCTGTTGCAGAAGTCTTTTTCCCATTAATGAGAGATTTGGGAAATTGTTTATCTTTATTTCAAGAACGTCCCGAAGAGTTCTTGCATACTTTAGATGATATGTTGTTAGCAAAAAAAGGTTTAAAGCGCGAAGAAATTGAATTGTTGGTAGATCAAAGAGCAAAGGCACGTGAAAATAAAGATTGGACCAGAGCCGATGAGCTTCGCAAAGAATTAGTTGATAAAGGTATTGCTTTACAAGATTCTAACAATGGCTCTCACTGGGAAGTGGATAAATCCCTTTAAAAGAACCGTGTACCTTTTATGAAGAAGAAAAAGTTTAAATTAGTAAGTCCTTATGAGCCGGCGGGTGACCAGCCCAGAGCTATTGAGTCTTTACTTGATAACTTTAACCAAGGTTTGAAACATCAAGTTTTGCTAGGAGCGACAGGTACGGGTAAGACCTTTACCATGGCAAAATTAATCGAAAAGATTAATCAGCCTACACTTGTTTTAGCCCCCAATAAAACTTTAGCGGCACAATTGTACGCAGAATTTAAAGAACTTTTTCCCGACAATGCCGTTGAATATTTTGTTTCATATTACGATTACTATCAACCAGAAGCCTATGTGCCGGCGAAAGATTTGTTTATTGAAAAAGACTCTTCTATTAATGAGCAAATCGATCGCATGCGTCACTCAGCCACTTACTCACTGTTTGAGCGACGTGACGTACTCATCGTGAGTAGTGTTTCTTGTATATATGGTCTGGGCTCACCAGAAGCCTATGAAGGCATGATGATTCAAGTTATTAGTAATAGCGAACTCCGCAGGGATAATTTTTTAAGAGAGCTTGTACGAATTCAATACACAAGAAATGATATTGATTTTCATCGAGGTACTTTTCGCGTGAGGGGAGATATTGTAGAAATTCATCCCCCCTACGAAGAAGAGAAAGCCTTGCGTGTAGAATTTTTTGGAGACTTTGTCGATAAGGTTTCATGGGTTGATCCTTTGCGTGGAGAAGTGCTTGAAGAATTAGATCGTGTAGCTATTTATCCAGGAAGCCATTATGTCACATCTGAGGAGAGAATAAAGGCGGCTATTGAAAGCATTCGCGATGAACTTCGCGAACGCATACAACATTATCGCAATAACATACAATACAAAGAAGCTGAGCGAATAGAACAACGCACACAATATGATTTAGAAATAATTGGAGAAATGGGATTTTGTCCCGGTATCGAAAATTATTCTAGGCATTTAACCGGTCGTCCGCCTAATGCTCCACCACCAACACTCATCGAATATTTTCCAGAAAGTTTTATAACATTTATTGATGAAAGCCATGTTACGGTACCACAGATAGGAGGTATGTACCGTGGAGATCGCGCTCGAAAAATGACGCTCGTTGAACATGGATTTCGACTGCCTTCAGCTTTAGACAATCGTCCTTTAAATTTTCAAGAGTTTGAAGCTCAAATGGATAAAGTTGTTTATGTATCAGCCACTCCGGGTGAATATGAATTCAAAAAAAGTGAAGGCATGATTGTAGAGCAAATCATTAGGCCAACAGGTCTATTAGATCCATTAGTGGAAGTTAGACCTGTGAAGCATCAAGTGGATGATCTGTTAAAGGAAATTAGAATACGAATCAAGAAAAAAGAGAGGGTTTTAATTACAACATTAACTAAACGCAGCTCTGAGGACTTAACAGAGTATTACGAAGGTTTGGGGCTCAAAGTTAAGTATTTGCATAGTGACATAGATACCCTTGAGAGAAGTGATATTATTCGTGACTTAAGACTTGGTATTTTTGATGTATTAATTGGAATTAATTTATTGAGAGAGGGCCTAGATATTCCTGAAGTGAGTTTAGTAGCTATTACAGATGCTGATAAAGAGGGTTTTTTAAGATCGGAAAGATCACTTATTCAAACTATTGGGCGAGCGGCGAGAAATTCTGAGGGACGAGTCATTCTTTATGCCGATAAAGTGACTGAGTCTATGAAAAAAGCGATGGGTGAAACCGAGAGGCGTAGAAAAGTCCAAATGGAATATAACTCTAAACATGGCATTGTACCTAAAACCATAAAAAAATCTATTGCAAAGGGTTTGGTCGAAGTTTTTGGTATTTCAGAAGGCGATCATAGTGAAAATATCGCAAAAGTTAGAGCTACAATTGATAAGTACCATGATGACCCACGCGGATTATCCAAGGAAATTAAAAAACTAAGGGACAAAATGAAAAAAGCAGCTGATAATTTGGAGTTTGAAGAGGCCGCAAAAATTCGAGATGAAATAAAGCGATTAGAAATGCTTCAATTAACCACACTTGAGGGAGCAGTAGATCAAATTAATAATTCTGTTATAATGGGAGATAATGAGTAAAATATCAGAGATTATTGAAAATTTAAAAAAACACGTAAAGGAATTTCCGACTTCTCCTGGTGTTTATTTAATGAAAAGTGAAACAGAAAAAATCATTTATGTCGGAAAAGCCAAGAACTTAAAAAATCGTGTAAGATCTTATTTTACAAAGAACAAAGACCAAAGTGTAAAAACAGTTTATTTAGTCAATCAAATTAGGAATATTGATTACATTCTTACTAAAACTGAGGTGGAAGCTTTTTTACTAGAAGCTTCATTAATCAAAAAGCATAGGCCCAAATATAATATCCGTCTAAAAGATGACAAAGCCTATCCCTATATAGTTTGTAATATAGAACATCCTTTCCCAAGGTTTTATTTAGCAAGGAAAGTTAAAAAAGATGGTGCATTGTATTTTGGCCCTTACACCAGTGGTTATGCGGTAAGGGAAACTATTAAGTTTATTAATAGAACTTTTAAAATCAGAGACTGTAGTGAAACATTTATGAATTCTCGCAAGCGTCCGTGCATGACTTATCAAATCAATCGGTGTACAGCTCCCTGTGTAGATTTAATATCACAAGAACAATATGCTGGAGATATTGATAATGCATTAGAATTTCTGAGAGGTCATGACAAAACAATTGTAGTTAAATTAACCAGAAAAATGCGTGAAGCTTCTGAACAAGAACGTTACGAAGCCGCCGCAAAATTTCGTGATAGTATTCGTGCTGTTGAGGCTATTTGGGAAAAGCAAAGAGTTGTTTCTGCTGATCGACAAAATGATATTGATGTTATTGCTTGTTTTGGAAATGCTACCGGTACCATGGTGGAGACAATGCATGTGAGAGCGGGAAGAGTCATAGGAAACCGTTGGCATTTTTTACCTAAAATAGATTTAAAAAGTTCTGATGAAGATCCACGTGAATGGATGACATCTTTTTTGAACCAATATTACAGTGATAATGTGATTCCCGATGAGATTTTACTGCCCTTTGATTTGGGGACGGATATTTATAAACTTCTCGGTGCTGTTTTTAGAGAGCGACAAGGCATTGAACCTAAACTAATTCACAGTTTAAACAAAGAATACAAAGAACTCATGGAATTGGCAGAAAAAAATGCTAAAAGTCACTTTAAAGATTATTCAGCAAAAAGAGATCATCGATTACAAGGTTTAGAAGAGATTCAGGCAAAATTAAAACTTCCCTATCTGCCTCAAAGAATCGAATGCTTTGATATTTCAAATCTCCAAGGGACTGACTCTGTGGCCTCTCAAGTAGTTTTTGAAGAAGGACTACCTAAAAAAGAAGATTATCGGCGATATAAGATAAAAACAGTTGAGGGTCCTAATGATTTTGCAAGCATGAAAGAAGTTTTGAGTCGTCGATTAAAACACACCGAATATGATGATCCTCAACTCATAGTTATTGATGGCGGTAAAGGACAGTTGCGCATGGCAGTTGAAGTTTTAAAAGAACTCGGGCGCCAAGAAATACCGGTAGTTGGTTTAGCAAAAGCACGGACAGTTGGAGAATTTAATGATTTAGAAGTTTCAGAAACGGAGGAAAGATTCTTCTTACCGGGCCGTCAAAACCCCATTGTATTTTCCAAAAGTTCAGAGGCTTTTCAAATTTTAGTGGGCTTGAGAGATGAGGCTCATCGCTTTGCAATTACCTATCATCGACAACTTAGGAAAAATCGTACTTTGGCGAGTGAGCTGGACTATGTTGTGGGTTTGGGGGAGAAAAGAAAACAAGCCTTATTAAAAAAATTCGAAAATATTGAACAAATTAAAAATGCTGACATCGAAGAGCTTGCCAAAATCAGAGGGTTTAATAAGATTTTGGCTGAAAGAATTTTACTTCAGTTAAATGATAATGATGAACAGTAAACAAGCTGACCTATTTAGTTGCTAACTGCTCCCGTTAATTACAGATTGGAATTCTCACACCTCGTTAAAACCTGTCATTGATTTTCTTGATTGCTTTTTTTAGAGAGTACTTGAAATAATTGTGGTCGAACTATTTGTATTTTTAATTTTTGCCATGGACTCTTGAGCCCAAATCGTAAATAACTAGAGTGTTTCTTCCATGTTTTAAGATCTATTTGAGTGGTGTAAGGAATGGATTTAAACCCATAAGAATTTTTGGATACAAAAATTCTTTCTATCCAATTAGCTAATTCAACACTAGCGGCAAAAATAGCTCTTGGATCAGTCGTTGCCTTCTTTTCAAATAACCTTAGATCATCTTTTATATAATCATTTTTATGTAAAAGTTTTGGTGCCATTCCCACTAAAAAATGTAGCATTAATTCATTTTCATTGGTCATGTCATTAACATTAAAATACTCATCAAAACTCATTCCCTCGGGAGCAAAATAGGCACTGGCAATTGTCATGCCAAGAGGTGCAACAGTAACTATAGGGATTCCTCTTTCAATAGCACGGTTAAATAATTGCCTACGAATTTTCATGGCAAAGATATCAATGCCATCAATAATTATATCTATGTCACCTAAGAAATCATCTATGTTCTGATTGGTTAGTCCTTTTGGGTATGATTTAATAACTGCATTTGGGTTTACTCTTTTTATTTCATTGGCCACTATTTGAACTTTTTCTTGTCCAAAATGACCTTCTTTAGCAAAAATTTGTCGGCTTCTGTTGTGAACTTCAAAGGTATCAAAGTCGGCAATTTTAAAGTGACCAATTTCAAGCATGCTAGCCAACTGAGAAATAGAATTGCCAATTGCCCCTAAGCCCACTATGCCAATTCTTAATTTATGGAATACACTTAACTGGTCTTGCCTAAACCTACCCCAGCGTAAAGGAGATTCTTGATCATTGTTCCATGGGCTTACTTGTTCCTTTCCAGGCCATAATTCATTGTTTAATTCTTCACTGCACTTAGGATTAGTGGAATCTGTTTCGGCTCCGGCAAATGGTGAATGAACAAAAAGATAAATTTGAGTTGTAATTAATAATACTAGAACTTTTTTCACTGTATACAGTTTTGCAATAAAGCTGCCAGTCCTCGATTAAGTATATCATTTTACAAGTTTATTTTATAAAAATCTTTCAAAATACTGACTAATTTGTATTTGATTTAATAATGCTTAATGGCTTTATATGCCTTTCTAATATATGGGTTCTGCGCATTTTCATATTTAAAGTCAGTTCTCCGGTTTCCCAACTAAATGAATTTGGTGACAAGTAAATATCCACAGGCTTCAAACCTAGAGGTAAATCTAATTTACTAATTTCATGTGAGAGTTGCTCCAATAGTTGGTTATCAGGTTGTGGCCAAACTTTACGATTAATATCCAAAAGAACAGATAAGTACTTTTGTCCTTCTCCAAAAACAAGGGCGTGTTCTACCCCGGATATTTTTAGAATTTCTTGTTCAATACTTTCTGGCTGAACCCTTTTACCTGTTGATGTTTTAAAATAATGAGCTAAACGCCCTTTTAAAAAAAACTCTCCCATTAGATTTGTTTTTGCAAGGTCCCCTGTATGATAATAGCCATTGTCATCTAAAGGTAATGACTCGAGATTATTGTTAATGATTTGTTTAGCAAGAGCTTCGCTTTTCAACAATATTTCACCTCTAGTTGATTGTTGAATCTCTATATTTGGCAGGGGACGCCCAACTTGCCCAACGCATTTATCAACAACGCTACTAGTACATAAAGGTATTAAGCATTCACTTGTTCCATAAGCATTAATAATTTTAAATCCTAAATTCTCAAAAAAATGAGCGTAGTCGGGATGCAATAGTGCAGATCCAGAGATTAAGTATTTTAATTTTCCACCAAATATAATCTTGTTAATGTATACATTTATTAACTTTTTAAATCCAATATTTGCAGCTAATTTTACCGGCCACTTATTTAATATAGGATTTAAATGATCATAGACCTTTTCGAAAAAGCGTGGAACAGTTTGAAACACTTGTGGTTTTACTTCGAGAATAGATTGTGAAACATTTTTGGGATCCTCCAAGTAATAGATCTGTCCATTAAGAAACAAGGTTACAAAGTTTGTCATTCTTTGGAAAGTATTGTACATCGGAAGCCATGCTAATATCCGATTCGATTCAAGAAAACTAAAATGATTTGCTAAAGTTTCAATAGCAAGTACAAGTTGTTTATGGGTAAATGCCAATGCTTTAGGTGTACCTGTTGTACCTGAAGTAAAAACAATTAATGCTAAATCATGTGAATGAATATTTAATTGTGTCTTTTTAATTTGCTTTTTTGGTTTATGTAATTGATCAAAAGTTAGGATATTTTTTAAGCTACGGTTTACAGTTGTTGGAATATTTTGCAAGCGATTTATGTTATCAACGACTAAGATATCAAATTGTGTTAAGTTGTGATAGCTGACAATATTCTTTCGACTTTCATTTGTGGGTATACCTAAAACCGTTCCTCCAGATAATAAAGCTGCAAATTGAATTATATCCCAATCAACGCAGTTATCGGCCATTATTGCTAGACGGCGACCCATTATTTTTAATTCAGATTGGAAATATTGTTTTAACAGTTCAACTCTTCTGATAAATTCATCAATGGAAACACCCTGCCACTGACTATGGTTTCGATAGTAAAAATAACATTGATTTTGAGTTTTTTGTTTTACTTGATGCCAATAATCAACAAAGCTGTCCATAGAGCCTCCGTTAAGGCTCATTATAAAAGCTCAGGTTTATCTATTAAGATTGACTAGACTGATTTCTAAATATTCTGCTCACAAAAAAGTGTAAGCAATTCTTATTTAGACAACAAAATCTTACTAATATTTTGAAGCTTTTGTTCTTCAGGTAAATTAGATAACATGTTTGCTGTAACTTCCATTGTATTAAAGGCTTCATCTTTATCTAAATTATACTTTTCAAGTACTCTATAAACAACTTCATGAAAAATAAGTCCATTTTTTTCAATTTCAGAAAGCGCATCAAAGTAAAGATAAGATAAAATAAAAAAGTTCCTCTGATCGTATCTTGCAATATTTGCTACTTCTAAAGGATGGTCAAACTCACTATTGCAAAAATTTCGTGGGGCAAGCCTTTCGCCATAATCTTCTGTACGTGACAGGTAATCAAAGTGATATCCTTTTAAATACTCAGCTTTATATTCTTCTACTAATTTTTTTAGTATTTCGAATTCTTCCACTAGATCCACTGCGTACTGAGGAACCATTTGGCTGAGCTCCTCTACTAGTAAGTTTGTGCCCTGAGGATAGTCTTTGAGATCAGTTCTAAAAGTTAAAGAGTAGGGAGAAAGTCCTTCTTTTGACCAATACCACATATCGTAAAATTGTATTTTATTAATCCCATATCTATCGTATTTTGCTCTACAAACCAAAACTAAACCTCCGTTTCCTGCATCATAACCACCACTACGGGCTAGACTGGGGAAATAGGTTAGAAAAAAAATTGTAAATATTATTTTATTAATCATTTTCAATCCTTGTTGTTGGAAAAAGCTGTATGCAAAGATGGTAGACGTCCGATGTTTGACCAGAAGACAATAGTTGAGACATTTTTCGTCTAAATTCTTTTATAATCTTTTTAGCTTCAGGTAATTTTTCTGGGTTCACTGGAATTGTAATAGATGTATGATCTCGAATATGCACCGGAAGCTCATCTAAGGCCACAAGCGCTTCTTTTATTTTTGCACTTTGGTGATCCCTCAATGCTTGATGAGGAATATCACTAGGGGTTTCCACAAACTTTGCATCAATTAGTTTAATTTCGGGTTCTATTTCAATAAAACCAAGACGTTTTAGACAGTCTAAGGCGGTTTTGATTTCATCGCTATCTTTATTTAATTTATTAGAAATCCATTGGATGTTACTTTGAAAAGTATCTGTTTCCATTAATGCCAATAGAGAATAGTGAATTGGATCTGATATTAACGAAAATTGATCAAGTTGGAGCAACTTAGTATTAAATGAAGGGGGAGGACCAAATGATTTTCTAACTTTTCTATGATGTTCTTCTTTTTTGATGAGTTCTAGGAGTTTTTGTTGTTCGGACATAGGTGGCTGAAGCTTGTTAATTAGTTGTTGGGCTAATTCGTCATTCACATATCTTTTGTGGTGTATTATTTGAATTAACCTGGAATTAGGTATATCTAGCTTCTTGGCAAAAGCACGCAATGAATATCGTTGGTTTCTATTGCGCAGACTTTCATACTTATCAAATAGCCATTCTCCAACAGTTTCCATAAATCCCCCAAAAAACAGACTAGCTCGACTTTGGTCACGTGAAAACAGTGCGTTGCGGCGAGGGTCATATTTAATGCTCACTGTAAATTGTGACCACCAGAAATGATTTAAAATTATAAAGTGGAGGGGTTTATGAGTCATGTTTTAATTACTGGAGCAACTGGTGTTTTAGGGTCTGAAGTTTTAAAAGTATTAGTGACTCAAGGTCATACCGTTTACGCCCTTGTTCGCGCCAGAAATGAAAGTCATTTGTTAGCACGTAAACATAAACTTCTAAATTATTTAAATATAATTAATTATCATAAATCCATAGAGATGATTAAGGCTGATGTTACTCAAAATAATTGGGGAGTGTCTGATAAAAAAATTAAAACTCTTACAGATAAAGTTGAATACATTATTCATATTGCCGGTGAAGTTAAGCTCAATCAAAATGAGAAAGAAGCATTTTTAAATAATGTAAAACCTGTTGAACACTTACTTGATTTTTGGACACATTTTTCTCAGATAATAAAGATAGACATTGTTACAACAGTGGGCGTGGGTGGAAGCTCATATAAATTGCTTCCAGAAAAGTTTTTAGACAAAGAACCAAATTTTCATAATGAATATGAGCATAGTAAGTATAAAGTTGAAAAGTTAGTCCAGGATTCAATTAGTAGAGGTGTACCAATAACTATTCATCGTCCCAGTATGATAGTTGGAGACTCTAGCACTGGCAAAGTTCAATCTTTTCAAGTTTTTTACCATTTGTGTGAGTTGATCACTGGACGTCGAACTCAAGGAATTTTGCCACATTTGAATCATCGTCGTTTAGATATAATTCCAGTGGATATTGCGGCACAAGGTATTGCAGCCATAGCGTTAGACATAAATACTGTTGGCCAAGTGTTTAATATTGCTTCGGGTAAAGAAAATTCTTTACCTTTAGAAATATTGGCAAAAAAAATAAATGTCATTTTTAAAAGAGAAGGTTTTTCTTCCAAGAGAATCTATCATTTACCTGACTTATTGATAAAAAAAATTGCAAAATTAAATCTTGAAAGCTCACTTGTTATCCTTAAGAAGCATTTCAATTTACTCACAAATTTTAAGAAGTACAAAGAGATGGAAAAATTCATTCTATCTTTAAAATATATCTTTAATTATCTGTTTACAGATCATTCTTTTGAAAATTGTAATTTTAAAAAATACTTAAAAACAATAGATGTTAAAATACCTAATGTAGATGAGTATTTAGAAAAAGTGATTCAATATTATATAAAAGAAAAATACAGGGGGAATACTCATGAAAAAACAGTAACAAAATCGTTCGTTCGTGAAGTAAAACTTATTGAGTTTTACCGTGATAATGTATGGCCAATTCACCGTCAATTTGTTAGGCACCAATTAACTCCACGTTGTAAAAAGTGTTCTTTATCAGAAAAAGTATCAAAGCTAAAAGGTGGATTGTGTGAGTACTGTAGAAAAGTAAAGGTAGAAAAGCATGAGGTAAACGTAAATGTTGACTTTGATAAGATGAATAGAGAAATGGAAGATTTGATGTTGAATAAGATAGGTCAAGCACCACGCTACGATGCTCTCGTTTTGTTTAGTGGAGGCAAAGATAGCACTTATATGGTTCATCGACTACGCAAAGACTGGCCTCAAATTCGAATCTTGGCTTTAACAGTTGATAATACCTTTTTAAGTCCCTTAGCCCATGACAATATCAAAGATGTGATTCAAAAACTTGAAGTGGATCATCAAATGTTGCGACCGCATAGAGACTTAATGGTCAAAATGTTTAGTTATGCGTTTACACACCTCAATGAGGAAGGATGTTACGGCACTGTCGATCGTTTTGACGGTGACTTTATCCATGATGTCGCGAGAAATGTAGCTGCTCAATTGGAGATTCCATTAATATTTAGTGGTCTAACCCCAACACAAGCAAGAATTATTTTAAATGTTAAGGGCTTTGAGACGGACCGTGAATTGGAAATGTCTAAGCGTCAAATGGTTGCAGGCATTCGCTTAGAAAAAGTTTTCTCAAAAGAAGAAATGCAATGGTGGTGGAATGGCAAGCAATGGTCGCCACAGAGAGTGCCACATATGATCTTCCCGTTTTGTGTTTGGAACCTGTCTGAAGAAAAAGTGAAAAGCGAGGTTGTTAAAGCTGGACTTATTAAAGATGGTCAACAATCCCCACTTTTAACAAACTATCAATTAATTCCGCTTATGGGATTGGTTGATATGGCGCAATTGGGTTACTCAAGCTTTGAAGAGGAGTTTGCCCTCAATGCAAGAAATGGCAAAGCGGATCCTGTATTGTGGCGCAATACTTTTGAAATTGTTGAGTACTCAGCGAAAACAGGTTTGTTTATCAATCATTCTATTGA
>JAGRAE010000042.1 GCA_020435005.1 Bdellovibrionales bacterium | reverse complement strand
TCTTTTGACCTTATTGGAAATAGTTTCTAAGCCTGACATGAATTCTCCTGAAGAAGCTGCTGGTTATGCACGAATGGTTAGACAAATTTTGCGTTATGCAGATGTTTGTGACGGCAACTTGGAAGAGGGTTCCATGCGCTGTGATTGTAATGTGAGTGCTCGGCCTAAGGGACAAAAAGAATTAGGCACAAAGGTGGAATTAAAAAATTTAAACTCTTTTCGTTTTATAGAAAAAGCAATTGATTTCGAAATTCACAGGCAAATTGACTTAATTGAATCTGGCGATAAAGTTGTTCAAGAAACACGTCTTTATGATTCTACTAAAAACAAAACTTTTTCAATGAGATCAAAAGAAGAAGCCGAAGATTATAGGTATTTTCCTGATCCTGATTTGTTGCCATTAAAAATAGAAGAAAAAAAAATTTTTCAAATTCAAGAAGAACTGCCCGAAATGCCTTTTGCAAAATACACTAGGTTTATAAACGAGTATCAATTATCTGTTCAAGACGCATTGTTTTTAACTGAAGAACAAGATGTGGCAAGTTATTTTGAAGAAACAGTTCATAAATGCAAACAAGCCAAGATGGTGGCGAACTGGATAATGACAGAACTGTATAAAGAACTAAACACACATAAATTAAGTGTTAAAAATTCACCAATTACACCAACTCGTCTCGCTGATCTTATTAACCTAATTGATGAGGGAAGCATTTCCGGTAAAATAGCAAAAAAAGTATTTGAGTTAATGTGGTCAGAAAATAAAACGGCAGATGAAATTCTAGAAGAAAAAGGATGGAAGCAAGTTTCTAACAATAACGACATTGAAGGATGGGTTGATGAGGTGATTGCTCAGTCACCAGATCAAGTCGCAGAATACAAGTCTGGAAAAATTAAGGTCTTGGGATTTCTCATGGGACAAGTGATGAAGCTTTCAAAAGGACAAGCCAACCCAGGAGTTGTACAAGAAATACTAAAGGAAAAGTTAAAATGAGAGTGGCTGCTTTAGATCTTGGCTCAAATACTTTTCTGCTTTTGATTGCAAATGTTTCTCCACAGGGAGTTGTAGAAAAGATATTATGTGATGAGGTGCGTGTAACCCGCCTGGCAGAAGGTGTAAATCAGACTAAAAAATTAAGCACACAAGCACTGGATCGAGCTGAAAAGTGTTTTCAAGAGTACTCAAAAATTATTGATAAATATCAAGTTGAAAAAACTCAAGCCGTCGCAACAAGTGCCGCGCGGGATGCGAGCAATAGTGAAAAATTTTTTGAGTTAGCAAAAAAATATAATATACCGGTTGAAATTATAGCTGGAGACAAAGAAGCAGAACTAACATTTCATGGCGCTGTTGGTGGGTCACCTGAACAAGGAACTGTTGTTATTGATATAGGTGGTGGTTCTACGGAAATAATTGGCATTAGTAACAATAAAGTAAAGGGTTTTAGTTTAAATATCGGTAGCGTTCGCTTAACAGAAATGTTTATTTCAAATCATCCGACCCCCACCTCAGAGTTAAATGAACTGCAGTCTTATGTAAAAAATCAATTAGAACATAACAAAGTTCATTTACCTTCGAACGCCAATAAAATAATAGCTGTAGCTGGAACACCAACAACACTGGCAGCACTGGATCTACAACAAGGATTTTCAGCAAAAGACATAGAAGGATATAGTTTATCTAAAGATAAACTAGAAAGTTGGTTGAATCGTCTTTCACAATTATCTTTAGAGGAACGCCTCTTGCTAAAAGGTATGGAAAGAGGACGTGAAGATGTAATTATCGCTGGCTTGAGTATTTTGAAAATTACAACTGAGTTTTTTTGTGCAGATAGCATAACTGTATCGACAAAAGGTGTACGCTATGGATTAGCATCTAAGCTTGGAAGCGGCCAATAAGGTAACGAGATAATGAAAAAAATAATAATATGTATTTTTGTAATTTGCATTAACCATCAAGCGTTCTCAAAGCCCCCGCGCCCTATATTTCAAAGGATGAAAGTTAAGGTAAACAATATCATTATAGATGTTGAAGTTGCAGACACATTAGAGGAGCAAAGTTATGGTTTGATGTACATAGAAAAGCCATTAAAAGAAAATCAGGGAATGTTGTTTGTCTATGACTATGCAAAGCCACTAACGTTTTGGATGAAGAATACGTTTATTCCTCTGAGCATTGGCTTTTTTGATAAAAATAAAAAGCTTATAAATATTGAAGAAATGCAATCCTCGTCTCTTTTGCAAATGAATTATGATACAGCAAAATCACAAGGGTTAGCGCAATATGCACTTGAAATGAACATTGGGTGGTTTAAAAAAAACAATGTGCAGCCCGGACATAGGTTAGAGTTTTTTAACTCAAACAAGGGACTTAAGTCGAGTTCTCCCTAGCCCTCTGAAGAGATCCTTAGGCCTATGATCTAAATAATTGTTTATATTCAACTTTTAGTGTGATTTAATAATCTAAGAATTTACTAAATGTAGGATTACAACTATGAAAAGACTTCTATTATTTTTTATTCTTACTGGATATCTTTTTACAACTTCTGGCTGCAGTTCAAGTTCAGAAGATAAAGAATCGGGTACGCCCGAGGCAGAAGCTTCTGCTGAAATAGGTGAAGAAGCAGATTTTGCCGAAGAAGGTGGAGAAGAAGGTGGTGACGAGTTTGCCGAAGAGGGCGGAGACGAATTTGCCGATGAAGGCATGGGCGGAGACGGCATGTCTGCTGAAGGCGGAGATGAATTTGCCGAGGGTGATGAGTTTGCTGATGAAGGCATGGGCGGAGAAGTTAAAGACCCTGCAATGGGAGATGCCTCTGAAGAATTAGCCTTGGACGAAGGAGCAGCAGAAGAAGCTCCCGCAGAAAATATGGCTGCAGGGGAAGAGGTTGCTGAACCAATGATGGATGACCCAGGGGTAACCGAAGGCTCGACTGAAGATTCTTTTAAGAGTTGGATACCTGTTAAGAAGATTGCAGAATCTCCTTTTACAAAGGCGGGTGTACTGGTAAATGCTGTTTATATTGCAAGACCTGGCGATGATGTTGAAAGTATAAGTCAAAAAATATATGGAAGTTCTGATCGCGCAGAAGAACTTTACTCCATTAATACAACCCTAAGAAATAGAGGGGTAAAAACTGGTGATAAAGTTTATTATAATTCCCCACAAAGACCAACAGACGACAGTCGCTTGCTCGTATTTTATGAAGATGTTGGATTACAAGCTGAAACTTACATTGCTCAACCTGGAGACAATATTCGCCAGGTTTCTAAATCACTACTTGGTGATAATAATAGTTGGAAAGAAGTTTGGGCGACAAATTTAGATGTTGAATCTAAATCAACTCTTTCTGAGGGCACACAGTTAAGATATTGGGCCAGCACATCAGTTCCTCCGCCTTCAACTAATTTAGCAAGAAATGATGTACCACCGCCTCCACCTAGCGACATGGGTGGTGATATGAATGATATACCACCACCGCCTCCACCAGATATGGCGATGAATGATATTCCACCACCACCACCACCACCACCAGATATGGGTGGTGATTTGAATGATATACCGCCACCGCCTCCACCAGATATGGCGATGAATGATATTCCACCACCACCACCTCCTCCAGGTGGAGTCTCCGGCGGACTAGAGCCACCACCTCCACCTCCAGCACCACCTGGAGCGGCAAAAAAAGCTGATGCGAAAAATGGATCAGGTTTTGGTTCAGACCCAGATGAGACAATGGCCTTAGGCGCAGCCGCGATAATTTTACTAGCTGTTATTGCATTAATTGTAATGATAAGAAAAAGAAAACAAAGACAAGCGCTTGCGGATTTTGCAAACACGCAAACGCATACACAAATCGAATAATAATTTAGGAAACTTTATTAAAAATATCAGAGAGCACGCTTCGGCGTGTTTCTCTTTTGTTTTCTACGAAATACATTAAATCATCAACAATTTGTACATCACGGTTATTAACAGGTCGAAACGCTAAACCGCAGCCTTCTTCACCTTTCCAAATCACATGGGCGGTGAGCTTTCGTTCTCTGCCACTAACATTTAGAGTAAGTACAATTTTATCATTGGGCACAAAATCAAGATCTTGAGTTTCTAAAAAAGCTCCAGTTAAACTAATGTTTTTCAATTTGCCATGCTCAGGTTGACGAGCATAAGAACGTCGGAATTCAACATTCATATATAAAGGCAACCTTGCCGCAGGTGTGTTGTTGTCCTTTTGGTCCATTGTCATCTCCTATTTATTATTAATGACTCATAATATATAGTCGGTATAATTCGTAAATAATTTAGACTATTGGAAGGAAAGAACATACAGACAGTGGGAATTAACCCTATTTTAAAGTAATTCTAGCCAGAAATGAAGGTCGTGTCTCAAGCTGGGTCAAAAACGACTTAAAGATTCTCAAAATGGGAAAAAGACGTTTTTTTCTTGAAGAAATTGAAAAATTTTTAAAGAATTAGTTTATATTCCATTGACAACAGCTATTAAAAATCGGTAATTGGTTAGATCATCGAAAATAATACCTAACAAAGTAGACCTGATTAGAAAGTAATAATCTCACTTATCCAATAAAGAGGAATCATGTCAGAACAAACAGAAGTTACTAAAGTTTCAGAAGCTGAAGCAGATAACAAAGAAGATAAAAAAACAAAAAAAGCTCCGGCTGCAGAATCAAGTTCAAAAGACGAAAAAGAAACAAAAGAGGCTAAGGAGCCAGAAGAATCTTCTCCAGCGAGAAGTTACAGCAAGGACAAAGGCGAAAGAATTTATAGAAGCCGCAATCAAAGCAACAAAAGAAATGGCGGCCGCAACCAAAAGTCGCGCAATAGAAATGGTGGCTATTACTCAAAAGATAAAATCCAACACGATGAAGAACCTTATCAGCCATTGGATGACGATGTCGATTTAAGTGATGTTGTCTTAACGGATACAGAAAAAGAGAGTCTGCACTCTAAACACTTAAAGTCTATGGACATAAAAGCTGTAACTGAACTTGCACAAAAACTTAAAATTGAAAATGCAGCGGGTATGCGCCGTCAAGACATGATTTTTGAAATCTTAAAGCGAGCAGCTAAATTAGGAGATATTTTTGGTGGAGGAGTGCTTGAAATATTGCCAGATGGATATGGATTTTTAAGGTCTCCTGACTATAATTATCTGCCAGGTCCTGATGATATATATGTGAGTCCTTCACAAATTAGAAGATTTGGTTTGCGAACAGGTGATACAGTCACAGGAACTGTCCGCCCTCCTAAAGATGGTGAAAGATATTTTGCACTACTTAAAGTTGATGAACTTAACTATGAAATTCCAGAAAAATCTAAAGACAAAATACTTTTTGATAACTTAACACCTCTATATCCCGAAGAGCGCTTGAAGCTGGAGCACAACCCTGCCGATTTCACGACGAGAGTTGTTGATTTAATGGCCCCTTTGGGTAAAGGTCAAAGAGCACTTATTGTTGCACCTCCAAGAACTGGAAAAACAGTACTACTTCAAAATATTGCAAACGCCATTACTACTAATCATCCAGAAGTTACATTGATTGTTCTTTTAATTGATGAGCGGCCGGAAGAAGTAACTGACATGTCTAGAAATGTTCAGGGGGAAGTTGTGAGCTCAACATTTGACGAACCTCCATCTCGACACGTACAGGTTGCAGAAATGGTAATTGAAAAAGCCAAAAGGTTAGTTGAACACAAACATGATGTAGTTATTTTATTGGATTCCATTACACGATTAGCAAGAGCATACAATACAGTAGTGCCTCCTTCAGGAAAAATCTTATCAGGTGGTGTGGATTCAAACGCTCTCCACAAACCAAAAAGATTTTTTGGTGCAGCTAGAAATATTGAACAAGGCGGGAGTTTAACTATTATTGCTACCGCTTTAATAGATACTGGTTCGCGTATGGATGAAGTTATTTTTGAAGAGTTTAAAGGTACCGGTAACTCTGAAATTATACTTGATAGAAAATTGATGGAAAAAAGAATCTTCCCTTGTATGGACATTAATAAGTCTGGTACTCGTAAAGAAGATTTGCTTATAGATAAGGCAGATTTAAATAGACTATGGATATTGAGAAAAGTCTTAGCGCCCATGAATGTTGTGGATAGCATGGAGTTTTTAACGGATAAATTGAGAGGCGCAAAGACAAACAAAGATTTCTTGTCCTCTATGAGTAGCGGGTAAGCCTTTAAAATTAAAGGAAATTTGTTAAACAAGTTTTTGACTTTAGTCGTAAAAAAACAAATACGCAGCGCATCCAAAAAATGTGGATTGTGTTGTGGAAAACTTCCATTGAAGTATTGAAATTTTTCATTTATGGAAAAAATAGAATTAGCACGATCTCTTTTTTCATGCAAAAAAGAAATGTAAATTTTCTATTTTTTTGAGGTGCATTAAATTATGTTCGAAAAACTCAACGAAGTCGAAACTAGATACGAACACATAACACAACAACTACAAGAGCCAGGAATTACTGAGGACCAAAACCGCTATCGTAGTTTAATGAAAGAGCTGGCAGACCTTGAATCACTTGTAGAAAAGTTTAGGTCTTATAAAAAAACAATACATAATATTAAAGACAATAAAACTTTACTTGAAGAAGAATCTGATGAAGAGCTAAGGCAATTAGCTAAAGAAGAACTGGGTGAACTTGAAGATGAAAAAGTGCTTTTAGAAAAAGAACTTAAAATTGCACTATTACCCAAAGACCCCAATGATGAGAAAAACGTAATCATTGAAATTAGAGCTGGAGCTGGTGGTGACGAAGCCAGTTTATTTGCTGAAGAACTTTTTCGAGGATACACACTTTTTGCTGGAGAAATGGGTTGGCGAATAGAAATGATGTCATCCTCACCAGGAAATGCCGGTGGAGTTAAAGAAGTCATAGCGTCAATATCGGGCGATAAAGTTTATAGCCGATTAAAATATGAAAGCGGTGTTCACCGCGTTCAAAGAGTGCCTAAAACAGAGTCGCAAGGCAGAGTTCATACATCCACTGTAACCGTTGCCGTTATTCCTGAAGCAGAAGAAGTGGATATCAAAATTGATCCTAAGGATTTAAGAATTGATGTTTATCGGTCAAGTGGTCATGGTGGACAATCGGTTAACACAACAGATTCAGCAGTAAGGGTAACTCACATACCCACCAACACAGTTGTTACTTGCCAAGATGGTAAGTCACAGCTTTCAAACAAAGAGAAAGCTTTAAAAGTTTTGTATTCACGTTTATTAGCTGTAGAAGAAGAGCGTCGTATGAAAGAAGCTTCTGAGGAAAGATTATCACAAATCGGTACCGGAGATCGATCAGAGAGAATTCGCACTTACAATTTTCCTCAATCTCGAGTGACAGATCATCGCATTGGTTTAACCACGCAAAAGCTTTCTGAAATTATGCAGGGTGATTTTAATACAGTTATTGAACCACTTATTACATATTATCAAGCTGAAGCATTAAAAAAACAAACTCAATAATGAATGTAAAACAAGCCTTGCAATGGGCAATAAATGAACTTAGTAAAATTGAAATTAATTTTACAGAAGACGAAGTAAAAAGAATACTCTCTTTTGTGTTAAAAACTGAAAAGAGTTTTTTATATTTAAATAGTCAATACGAACTTGATCCTGCTCAAGAAAATAAGTTTAAAGAGTATATTGCCAAAAGAACACAAAAAATACCAACCGCATACATTTTAGGTGTGGCTGATTTTTATAAGCATGAATTTTTGGTTAATAATCATGTATTAATTCCAAGACCAGAGACAGAATTGCTAGTGGCTAAGGTTTTAGCCAACGCTGATAAAAATAAAACATACACATTTTTGGATTTTGGCACAGGAAGTGGTTGTATTGCTCTAAGTTTACTCAAGGAGCTTTCAAGGTCAAAAGCTATATTGATTGATATTTCACAACCGGCACTGGACGTGGCTTTTAAGAATGCCGAAAGACTTAATCTGCTTGATAGAGTTGCATTTATAAATAAATCGGTTACTGAACTGCAACACAATGAATTGCAAAAATTAAATATGGATCAAGTAGACTTTGTAATTGCTAACCCTCCTTACATTTCTAATATTTCTGATGATATTGAGGACTCTGTTAAAACTTATGAACCGCCTATAGCGTTGTTTGGAGGTCCTAAGGGCTGGGAGCTATATGAACAATGGGCGGAAAAAGCTTGGCCACTGCTTAAACCAGGAGGATTTTTATACTTTGAAATAGGATATGACCAACAAGAACCTTTGGCAGAAATTTTCACTCGCCAAGCGCAGTGGGAAGATATAAATTTCTATAAGGACTACGCAGAAAAAGATAGAATTTTAATTTTAAAAAAAAGGGGAGCTTAAATGGATAAAATGTTGGTCAAGGGCGGTACCGTTTTAAATGGTGAAGTAGCTACAAGTGGAGCAAAGAATGCAGCACTTCCTCTTTTATTCTCTACTCTATTAGCTGAGGGTGAACATGTTTTTCACAATGTACCTATATTAAAAGATGTTGAATCAACTTGTGAATTACTCAGTTATTTAGGTTGTGATGTTTTTCGTGATGGTCACACATTAAAAATCAAAGTTAAAAAACCAGCAGAAACGGTAGCACAATATGATGTCGTTAGGAAAATGAGAGCTAGCACTCTTTGTATGGGACCCCTATTAACTAAATATGGTTCCGCTCAAGTTAGTTTGCCTGGAGGATGTGCCATTGGCACTCGACCTATAAATTATCATTTGGAGGGATTTAAAGCTCTTGGAGCTGATATAAAAATTGAAAAGGGTTATGTTTTAGCAGAGGCAAAAAAATTAATTGGTGACACAATTATTTTTGAGACCCCATCGGTTGGAGCGACAGAAAATTTATTAATGGCAGCATCTTTGGCAGACGGGGAAACCACTATAGAAAATGCCGCCAAAGAACCAGAGGTTGTTGATTTGGCAAATTACCTAAATAAAATGGGAGCAAAAATAACAGGAGCTGGAACAAGCATAATTAAGATTACCGGTGTAAACTCTTTAAAGCCAGCTGAACATCACATTATTGCTGATAGAATTGAGGCGGGAACGCTTTTAATAGCGGGGGCAATAACAAAAGGTGAAGTTACTGTTACAAACTGTAATAGTCGAGACCTAGAGGCTTTAACAATAAAAATGAAAGAAAGTGGCTTTAAATTAAGTATAGACGATTCTAGCATGACCATACACAAAACTTCGGGTTGGCAAGGAGTTGATATAACCACAGCACCTCATCCCGCATTTCCCACAGATTTACAGGCTCAATTTATGGCTCTTATGACCTTAGCAGAAGGCACTTCGGTCATTTCTGAAACCGTTTTTGAGAACAGGTTTATGCATGTTCAGGAATTATCTAGGTTGGGCGCAGATATCACACCTAAAACGCGAGTTGCTATTGTTAGGGGAAAGAACAAACTTATTGGTGCTCCAGTAATGGCAACTGACTTAAGGGCTAGTGCTTGTTTAGTCCTTGCCGGATTAGTTGCAGAAGGCGAAACTTTAGTAAATAGAATCTATCATTTGGATAGAGGATATGAGAGACTTGAAGAGAAATTAACAAAAATTGGTGCGAACATATCAAGATTTACTTAAATGGCGCAAGATTCAAAAAAGTGGTTAATAAAAAATAGTGCAGGTCTGATTCAAGGACCTGTAACCACCTCCGAGGTGGTTAAATTATTACAAAGAGGTCAAGTCACTGAAGAAGATTTTATTGCTTCATATCCCAGTAGTGATTGGATACCAATTAGTCACAACCCTGACTTTTACGATATTTTATTAAAAATTATTTCAGATGATTTCCCTGACGAAGATGAAATAAAAGAGTCTCCGGAGATTTCGGAAAAAATTAATATTAACAAAAAGCCCAAACCGCCAAAGCAATCTAAGCCACCCGAGCAAACCAAACAGCCGAACGTAGAGCCCGAGAAGGAGGAAGTCTTTAATAGAAAAAAAGAAGACTTTAAATCTCACACCATTGGCACACAAAGTTTCTCAGTTGACGATTTTGGTAAGGATTATTCTGCAAAAAAATCATCCCGAAGCAAAAGTAAGAAAAAAAAAGATCCTTCAATAATTGAATTGTCTTCTATGGATAAGGCTGAAAAGAAAGAAAAGATAAAATCACTAGGCCTTCCAATCACTATATTGCTGGGAGCCGCTTTACTGCTGGTTTATGTGTTTTTAGTTCCTGGAGAAAAAGTCTCAGACCGAGTAAGACTTTTGGTGCCACAACAAAAGCGCAATCTTAACAGAAATGAAATTGTGTCACTTTTTAAATTGGGCTCGCAACTTTATTTTATGGATACATTTAATAATTATGTAAAAGCACAAGATAAACTTGTACAAGTTATTGAAGGTTTACCAAGCCATCTAGGTGCACAAAGTTTATTGTGCATGACTTATTTAGAATTATGGCCGTATAGTTTTAAAGATAGTCATGATACTAGATCCATTTCAAAAGTGGTCCAGCTCGCGGCCAAGAATGATCCCTCAGGGGTTAAAGGAAATCCTTGTAAAGTAGTGCAACACCTACTTAATAATGAGTATGAAGAAGCAGAATCTTTAACAGATGGTGTCCTTGGCTCATTAAGCGAAGAAGATTCGCCTCCAACATTTTATTATTATTTAAAAGCCTTGCATTTAAAAAGAAAGGGATCTTATCAGTCAGCAATTGGTTACCTTTCATCGGTTCAACAAATTATACCTCAGTGGTTAAAGACTTATGTTCTTGAAGCAGAACTCCACGCAAGTACAAAAGATTATGCATCAGCAGTAAGAAGGCTTCAGCAAGTATTAAAAGTAAATCCTAAACACAAGGAAGCTATGATTTTATGGGGGTTGATAGAACACAAACAGTTTTTTAGGTATGCAAGTGCAAAATCGATGTTGAAACGTGCTGTTTCTTTAAAAGAAGGAGCGCCTAGAAAACTACTTTCAGAGGCTTATACTTCTCTTGCCCAGATCGCAATATATGAGAACGATGGCAGCCATGCTTTAGAATACGCTAAAAAAGCTTATGAAACTTATTCAGCAAATAAAGAGGCACAAGACATAGTAAAAAACTTAGGGGGAAAAGTATCAAACAATTTAAAGGGAAGTCAGCTGCTCGATGAAGGAGAAATTTTTGAAAAAGAAGGGGACTACAACGCGGCTCAGGCGCTCTATAAATCGGCCTATGAAAGAAACCCACAAAATGGCTTGGCGGCATTAAAAGCTGCAAAATGTTTGTGGAAATTGAGTTTAAGTACAGAAGCGATTGAATGGCTAAACAAAGCGGTTAAAGCTGACCCAAAGCTGGTGGAAGCTTACATAACTTTGTCAGATTATTATTCACAAAGATTCAATTTTGAGGCGGCAAGTACTATCTTGGTTAAGGCAAATAAAATAGCTCCAAATAATTTTGAAATTTTTAGAAGCTATGCTCAAATTGAATTTAGACGAAGAAATTATTTAGGCTCTATAAACTATGGGAAGCGCGCCTTACAACTTTTTGATTCTGATGTAGACACACACATCTTACTTTCTAAATCATATATGCATTCAGGTAGCTATAATGAAGCATACAATTTAGCAAATAGAGCGATTGAACTTAACCCGAACAGCAAAGAAGCAAATATTATTTATGCAAGAGCTACGGGCAGCGTGCGAGGAAAGGCGGCGGGCATTCAATATTTACAAAATGTTGTTAGCAAGTATCCTCTTATTAAAGAGTATCGTCTGGCCTTGGGAAGACTGTATTACGACGATGAAAGTTATAATGATGCAAGAAATATTTTTGAACAAATATTGAAGATTGATCCAAATTATAAAGATGCAAAAATTGATTTAGGAAGAACGTATAAGAACTTAAACATGTTAGACGATGCACTAGATCAATTTTTACAAGCTGCAGTCATGGATCCGGCAGATGCTGTTCCATTATTTGAGGCCGGCTTACTATATTTGCAAGTTAAAAAATTTAAAAAAGCAGTGATACAGTTTGAAAGGGTTTTAAGAATAAATAAAATATATCCCTTAGCCCACTTTTACATTGGTAAGGCTTATCTTGGGATGAGTGATTATGATAAAGCAATCGAATTCGCTAAAAAAGAAAGAAAAATAAATGCAAAACTTGCAGACTCTTACATCTTAGCCGCCGAAGCTTATCAGAAATTAGGTCAATTTAGTTTGTGTTCAAAAGAATATCACGAGGCGATAAAACTCCGTTCACTAGGTGCTATTATTTACGTGAAGTTAGCCGTTTGTTACCGTAGCGCCGGGAATTTAGATATAGCAGAATCAATGTTAGAAAAAGCGAGGAGCATTGAAAACGGTCTGCCTGATATTTACCGAGAACAAGGTCAAATATATGAAACAAAAGGCTTGTTGGATAGAGCAGTGCAAGCATACGATCGCTATTTAGCTTTGAGTCCCAATGCGCCCGATGCGGCGATGGTTCGTCAAAGATTAAGAGCAATGGGTGTTGAATAGGAGGATTTATGGCTCATGTAATTGAAAATATTCAGTTAAAACTAAAGAATTCATCTCATGGGATTCTGCTTTTTACATTTAAATTGTTATCGGGATTATTGCTTGGCTTGACCATCGCTTTAATTGGCCAAGAAATTTTTGCATATAGCACCTTCCTTTTTGCATTTGTAATTACCGTCATTACCGGGCTTTTTTTGCGTAAAGCTCGACGTTGGGGGTGGGTTGCTATTTTAGTGTTCGATTTAATTTGCGCCTTAGTCGCACTCTTGTTAAGAATGTACATCTTAATTGCTCCTGGAGCCTGAGGATATGATAGATATAAAAAAATTAGAAAAGAATGAAGTTTTAGAACATCGAGAGGGCTTAAAATTTCAAGAGGCCTATAGACAAGACCTAATAAATCGTGGTGGAGATGGGTCTCATATCGATAAACTACTACAGCTAAATTCTGATCGAAAAAAATTTGTTACACTGTTCGAAACACAAAAAGCTGAACAAAACAAAGTCGGACCAGAAATTGCTAAATTGAAAAAATCTGGGGAAGATGCCAGCGAGCTTGTTGAAAAAATGTCTAGCATTAAAGCCTCAATAAAAGAATCAGAAGAAAAAGTTCAAGAGATAGAACAAGAATTATTGTCGGAGCTAAAGTCTTTACCAAATATGTTACACCCAAGTGTTCCCGCAGGTAAAAGCGAGGTTGACAATCGCGTTGAAAAAACTTGGGGAGAGAAAAAAGAGTTTAGTTTTAAACCTTTGGAACACTCTGAACTAGGTGAAAAATTGGGGATACTAGATTTTGAGAGAGCGGGGAAAGTAACAGGTGCTCGCTTTACCTTTCTAAAGGGTGCAGCCTCTCAACTCGAACGAGCATTAATTCAATTTATGATGGATGTACACACTAGAGAACATAGCTATGAAGAAGTAATACCGCCCTTTATAGTTAACAGTAGCTCACTAGAAGGTACAGGGCAGTTTCCAAAGTTCAAACAAGATGTATTTCATCTAAGCGAGACAGATTATTATTTAATTCCTACAGCAGAAGTGCCAGTAACCAATATATTTCGTGATGAAATTTTAAAAGAAAGTGATTTACCAAAATGTTTTGTTGCATACTCACCATGTTTTCGGTCAGAGGCGGGGAGTTATGGTAAAGATACAAAGGGGTTAATAAGACAACATCAATTTAACAAGGTTGAATTACTTAAATTTGTTAGACCGGAAAATTCATATGATGAATTAGAGTCTTTGTTGTTGAATGCCGAAAAGATCTTGCAACTGTTAGAGCTTCCATATCGAGTTGTTACCTTGTGCTCAGGTGATATTGGGTTTTCAGCAGCCAAGTGTTACGACATAGAGGTTTGGTTGCCGGGACAAGAGAAATACAGAGAAATAAGTTCTTGCTCTAATTTTGAAGATTTTCAAGCCAGACGAGCAAATATTCGTTTTAGACCGGATGATGGTGGAAAGCCACAATTTGTACATACCCTAAATGGTTCTGGTTTAGCCGTTGGCAGAACGCTTATTGCTATTCTTGAAAATTATCAAAAAGAAGATGGCAGCGTTAAAGTGCCAAGAGTATTGCAAAACTATATGGGTGGACGAGATCTCATTAAGTAGGTTTCAAGTCTAGATATTTTTTTCGCTTAGTTTCCGGGAATTTTTCAATGGAATATCTCAGCATAGTTCGTGGCATTTTCGAAGCATAGTTTAATAAAAAATCCTCTAAAGTTTTTTGGTTTTTTTTGCCAGCTTCTCTTAACATCCAACCCACGGCTTTGTGAATTAAATCATGCTCGTCACTTATTAATCGAGTAGCAATTCGAAATGTTTCTTCAAGTTGCGAATTTTTAATTAAATAATATGTGCTAATTATTGAAATCCGCCGAACCCATAAATTGGGAGAATTTGACCACGCTGAAAGTACCTTATTATTTTTGGGTAACAAATGGGGTCCAATTATATAAGGAGCGGTTGTATCAACTAAGTCCCAATTATTAACATAAGGAAAGTGTTTAATATATGTTTTAAAAATTTTTTTTTGAGTTACATCACTTGAGCGTTTGTGTTTTTCAACAAGAATCAGTAGTCCTAATAATCGTTCTTCATGGTAAGGTGACTTAACAAACTTTAGGACATCTTCGGTTACCATTTCAAAGTATTTTTTAACCACTTTTCTTGTATCTGGAACAGAAATACCTAGAAACAGATCGCCTTCTCCATATTGGCCCTTACCTGTTTTAAAAAATCTCATGTTGCTTTCTTTACGCGCTTTAGATGAAAAACTATGTAAATAATTTTGAGCTTGTTGAAAAGACATAGACTATTATTACTAAAATTAGTTCTTTTGACTATTCTAAAACTGTGATTTGGCACATAAATTGCCAAAATTAGTATTATGAATGTTGAACAATTAAAGCTTTCCTCTAAATGTATATTTTTAGTTTTCTATACATTTATGTTATTTTCCTGGTCAGTTGCAAATGACGATGCGCATAGGGGTGACGATAAGTCTTTAAGTTGCTCCAATGTTCTCAGCTTTGACATAGGTCAAAGAAGAAGGTTACTGAAAATATTGCCTGAAGAGCTGCAACATTTACCATTAACTAAAAATTTAGAGTACTTGTTAAATGAAGTAAGCAGACACGAACCAAACAATTTCAATGGAAAAAATATTTTTGTTATTGAACTTAGCACATTAGAAGCTGATCAATTAAAAACTCCAGAAATAATTGAATCAGATAATTATTTTAATTTCCCAGAGCAACTTTTAAGTCGAGAAGAGTGGGATGATTACACAAATCTCCTCAAATTCAGAGGAGTTAATAACGTAATAGAAAACTCGCGAAAGATTCCTTTAATTAAAACAAACCTAATTTCTAACATTAAATTAATAGAAACTCCTTATCAGTTAGCCGTTTCCGATAATGGTGAACCATTAATGTTAGTTCCCGTTCACTATTCAAAACATTTAACGGGTATAAAAACAAAACAAAATTTAACTTTTTTATTATCTAACCTCATTAATTTTTCAGATGCAGGTGTGACCTCAAAAGTTTTAGGTTTGTCCTATAATAGTGAAGGAGTGTTATGTGTGATTTATCCACTAATGGCCTCCTATTATGATATTGACTTAAGAGCGTTTAAGGTTGGACTAGATATTATTATTGGCAAAAATCCAGTTGAACCTTTTGATTACAATGCAGAGGTTAGAAGAATTGAGCCTTTTGAACAACTGGTGGATCGACTGAAACAGAGCCAGTGGCCACTCTTAGATCTCTCATTAGATTTTGAGCAATTTCAACAGAATGAGTTTGAGGTTTCATTTGACAGTTTATTTTCAGAGCTGACCACACAAATCTGGCAATTGTTTAAGAATCAAAATGAAAATACTTTTTTGAATGTGGCAAATTTATTTTCAAACAACAATTCAGCATGGATACCAAGTCTACACGATTCGGCGACTCAACTCCTAAGACCTGATATTGATCCTAATTTATTTCATCTTAGGCTATTAAAAGACGACGGTGTTGGCTTAATTGAACGTTTGGCTTACGTGCCTCTTGAAAACATAGAGCACTCATCCAAGTTTGGTAGATTAACGTTATTGCGTTATAAATTTATGCTGTCATTATTAAACCCACAAGCCAAGTGGAAATATTTTGATATACTAAAAGCTAAAGATCCACGTGCCTTTGAGAGTCTTAATGAGCTAATATTTTTTATTGCTGGAAAAGTAGGGCCCGAGAAAATTAAAAGTTTCCTTTCTAGTTATAATGCAAATAAAAGACGCGAAGCTTTTCAGATATTTGATAATCGACTAGAACAATAAACAACCGCAAAAAATTCAGTTATGACTGTGGCGTCGTCTATCCTTGAAAGTCCCCAGTCTTCTAAATGTGGTTCATAGAATTTCTTATGAGCGTTACGCCAATACTCTAAGGATAAATCCCCTTCTCCTTCAGCGATAGCAATTTCAAGTGGAACATCGTAAAATTTATTTTCTACGACTTTTACAGTTTGCACTAAACATTGTGGTTCCTCATTACTATTTAAAATAATCCAAAAATTTCCAACTTTAGGTAAGGGATCACCTGCTGAAATGAAATCTTCTTTAATGCTACTGCCTGCTGTTTTTTTTCCTTCTAAATAAAGTTCAATAAGTTTGTCAGTAATTCTTTTTGAGCCGGCATAGGAAGCTTCAACATGTGGCTCTTTAGGTCTCTCATTTTGAGGAAGACTATCAATATAGGATTCCCAGAATATTTTTTCAGTGGGCTTGAGTTTGTTTAGACAATTACTATTTTTCATAATTGAGAAGCGTACTACTAATTAAATTCTTTTTCGTCAAATATGAAAGGTAATTCGAAATGGCGGATTGGTCGGCAGTTGTGTGATTTCAAGATACTAAGTGGGCAGTAAGGCTATGCAAGATCATAGAGAAAAAAAGAAGATTTCTTAATTTTCAAATTGTTTTGAAAATGGCGGAGAGTGAGGGATTCGAACCCTCGGGACGCTATTAACGCCCGCCGGTTTTCAAGACCGGTGCTTTCAACCGCTCAGCCAACTCTCCGTCGACCAATCTAGTGAGGTCTGAGAGTTCAGGCAACAGGAAATTCAAGAGATTGCAGTTAAGTAGTGCGCCGCAAAAACATTTTAGAAAATCTTTTCAAGGGTAACTTTGTTTCCATCCAACAAATAGGCTTCTTCTTTTGTTTTTGTCGACATCAAGACTTCATCATCTTTAATCTTATTGTTAGTGAAAGCTTTGACGTGTTCTGACCTCAAGCCCCCCAGATACCATCTTGCATCCGCTAAATAAACCATGTCGCCGTCTTTAGCTTTTAAGATTTTCATAGTAGCTGGTGAGAGCTGAATTACATCAACATCCAAACCTTCATCAATGGCGACATTAATGTTGTGAGCTTTTTGTCCCACTTCAAAATTAGGCTCTCCGCCTTTATAAATTTTCATAGAGTCATTTATTGTATCAATGGTTAAACCAACAATTTCATTATCAGCTTTAGGTTGTGTAAAATGAGAGGTAACTATACCTATAATTGCTGTCACTCCCATACCAAATAAGGCTCGCATGTAAATGTAAACACCATTTTCAGGACCCGACACAAACCAAGCAAGTCCATCAATTATGGATGGGTACCAAACTGTTAATACAGTAATTAGTGAGCCCAATATCATTGAAGTACAAGCGGCTACGGGTGTAAATTTGCGCCAAAAAGCGCCTAAGAAAATAGTCGTAACAATGGCAGGGATAATTATCATTATGCCCTTATAGTGTATGGACATAAGGCTACCCTTTTGCTGATTAAACCATATAACCAACAAAGTCCCTATTACCGTGGTGATAATAGATGCGATACGAGCAGCTTTTAAATAATGTTCATCTGTAGCTTCAGGTTTGTATAAAGGTTTATAAAGATCGTAAATACCAATGGCGGCACAGGCATTGATTAAAGTATCAATGGTCGACATGAGAGCGGCCATGAGTGCCGCAATAATAAAACCAAAAATCCACGGGTTTTGATAAACAGTTTCCCAACAAATGACTATAAAGGTATGAAAGGTATTATCTATCTCTATAAAATTATAACCTTGTAGAGCACTTCCCAAAACATTTTGCTTGTGTATTAGAGACTTTCCAATCCATCCCACAGCACCAACGATGACCGCCGATAAGGGGAGTGTGACTAACACGTTAAAGAAAGCGGCTTTTCTGCCCTCATCCACACTTTTAATAGTTAAGTAGCGCATGATGAAACCCTGGTTCATAAAAGTAAAGGCAATACTTCCCGCTAAAGCTTCGCCCCAGAACAAACCAGCAGTATTAAATTTGGGGTTATCAGTTAAATGAACAAAAGGTAGGCGGTGTGAAATTGGCAACCACTCCCACCATTCAGTTAAACCACCTAAGGCATAAATTCCTGCAAAAATAGCAATGCCACCAGCTATGTAGAGCATGATGCCTTGAAATAAATCAGTAAATATAACAGCTGTTTGACCACCAAAGGTAACATAGGCTCCTAAAAAAGCGGCAAGAAGAGGAACTGAGTAGAGTTGAGGAAAGCCAAACATTCCCTCCATAGCAACACCGATAGTATACAAGTTGTAACCTATGTAAAAAAACATGTAAGCCATGATGATAACAAGTGAGATATATCTTGCCGTACTATTAAATCGTTTTTCAAAATACTCAGGAATTGATTTGATTCGAGAAAAATAAATTATGGGCAACCATCCAAAAACAAAGAAAGGAACAATAAACCAATCGTTCATATAGGTCATGGTGCTACTCATGCCTGTATTAAAGCCTTGCTCTGAATATTTTAGATAGGAGTAAGAGCCAATCCCTGTGGCGATCATGCTAGCTGCAGGTAACCACCAGGCAAATCTTTGGCCACTGTAAAAGAAGTCATTGAGATTTTTATTAAATCGGGCAAAGTAACCACCAAAAAGTGTGATAACTATAACGTAGACAAGAGCTACACCACCAATAACCATCGCCGATTGCTTTGAGAGTTCAATTCCATATTCCATTGATCACTACCCCTTTACTGGCCAAGTTAAAGACATGTAAACCCACAATCCGTGGAAGCTGGCAAAAAAGATAAAACCGGCAATTAAAATTTTTAACCACAAACTGTCGCGGCCCCTTCCCGGTATGCAAGCTTTTGTTCGCAAAACTAGCAATATACCTATGCCAAAAAATACAAGACCAAAAGTATACTGGTAGAGATAGCTGGTCCACGGATTGGCTTTGCCCAACCAATCAATAAGTATTCTTGGATAGACAAATATAAAAATGGCTAAGATAGGGATGAGAATAGCAATTAAAATTTTATTTTCTTTTTTCATCTAAGCTCCAGTTAATAGGAGCTAGTAGAGATAACAAAATCTTGCTATATATCCAAGTTTTCGCTTAATTACACACTGAGTAAGCAATCACTTCGTTGCCTGATTTTGCAATACTTTTCACCTGATCATTGTGAGCAAGGAGGGGAGTCTTTTCTGACTTCTTTTTGATGGACATTTCTCCAATCAACCGACCATCAGCTGCCAACCTCACTTCTTCGGTAAGGGGCCCCGTTTGACCAAAAAGTCCTGTTTCTGTGGACTTATAGTCTTTAATAATTTGTGATCCCGAATTTTTTATTTGATTATTAGCAAGCTTAAAGCGGTAAAAATCGGCCTTTTTTGTAGACTGCAAACGCGAACGCATTCCATATAATTTACAATTCCAATGTGGTTTTTTTAACTGATTGAGCTCGGGGCGGGTGCCCGCAATAAATTCATTTTGCAAACCCTTTATTACATCTTCTGTAATGTTAGTGATTTCAAGAGCTTCTGCCGTGGGGAGAATAAATGAAAATAATAAAATGACCAGAGTCACAAGAGCGTATTTGAAAAACTTCATTTCACGTACCTTTTTAATAGCTAACTCCCTTAAAGCAAAAATGAATACCAATTTTTTTGAAATTCTCTAAATCATAGAAATTATTTATAAATTATCAGTTTTAATAGAGGATTGGGCAAGTCCAGAACTCTAGTTAATCGGAAAATCTTACAAGGTGTTGCCCTTCAGGGGCTATTATGTGACCTCTCCATCATATTGTGGGCATAGTTACCTCTTTATAAAAACTTCTTGTGTCTATGTATTTATTGTTTAGATACCCACGACGTTGGAGTAATTTTAGTCTTAGTGAGTCCATACTAGGATAGGTTTTCGTCCACAATTAATGGGAGTAGTTTGTTTCGAGGGTGATGTGTTTCGAGGGTGATGTGTTTAGAGGGTGATGTGTTTAGAGGGTGATGTGTTTAGAGGGTGATGTGTTTAGGGTTCAAAAAAGTTTCTTCCAAACTAATTGAAATTTTTTATTATGACAATTCGCATAGGACTTGACGCAATTTTTGAAGCTCTAAAAGCCCTGAGGTTAGCTTCTCATTACAAATTTGAATTTTCAAAAACCTTACTTTGTTAAAAGCTCTGCACGCCGCTGCTGGTGCTTAAATCAAGGAATTAGTAACCCATTCTCTAGACTTTAAAATATAATAAAAAAAAGTTT
>JAGRAE010000041.1 GCA_020435005.1 Bdellovibrionales bacterium | reverse complement strand
AAGATTCGTAAACCTAAGATTCGTAAACCTAAGATTCGTAAACCTAAGATTCGTAAACCTAAGATTCGTAAACCTAAGATTCGTAAACCTAAGATTCGTAAACCTAAGATTCGTAAACCTAACAACTGCATCCGTTAATTGCGGATATATATTGCGATTACGCTCTCTAAATGCCTTGATTTACTTTGTATAGAACTTCATAAAGATTCTCAACATCGTTGCTGCGTCGGCGTGGTACCTTGTACATCTTTCTCCTTGTGCCTTGTTGCAAAACTTTTATGTAGATTTGTAATTTGATAATTCGAGCGTTACTTCTTAAAACAAAGACCCGAGAAGTCCACAACGTGCACAAAATCTACTTTAGTTTGTATGACGGGTTTTAACGAGGCGTGAGAGTACTCAATCCGCAAGGAAAGGAGGCCGTTCAATCCCATCTAGATCCAAGTAGATAAGTTCAAGAAAGATCGATTTGAAAACATCCTCAAGTTGGCTCACCGCGAGAAGCTAATGGAGAATTTAAGTTATCACATCATAGAAAGTATACCAAAGGAACTATCTAACGCTTTATTAAAACACTAGCTGCACCGTGAAAATCACAATCAATCACAATCAATCACAATCATAGTTACGATGGCCGTAATTTAGGTCCCATCAAGAGGCAATAGCCATTCGCTTGCAGAGTCACCACTGCGCTTGGAAACCTAACGAAATCACCACCCTCAATCACAAAGGGTCAAACACCTATTATTTTTGCGCTTTAATTAATTCACTTTGAGTATCCGGGGTAGTCAAACTCACTAAGACATCTCCCTCCCTAAAAATGTAATCAGCCTTTGGTGCAAAAGTAAAATCTCCCTCGGGATGACGTATACCTACAACCATAAAACCTCGCTGTTTAAGACCGCAACTCATTAAATTTTTCCCGAGCAACTGAGAATCACTCCGGATAGGCAGCTCTGCCATTTGAACACGTTCACCAGCTGTAGGATCTACTCCATCTATATCTAAGAGATCTTCAAAAATAGGATTAATTAAACTTTGTGCGACCTTAACTCCTGACACAATAATAGGCATAACTACTTTATTTGCTCCAGCTCTTTGGATTTTTTGCCTTGCTGACTCATCAGAGGCTCGGGAAACAACTGAAACTTTTGGATTTAAAAATTTAGCAGCTAAAGTAATGTACATACTATCTGCATCACAATCCACCATACTAGCCACAGTTCGACAACGTTGGATGCCTGCCTTTAATAACTCTTCATCATGTGTAGCATCACCCTCTATAAAAAAGTAAGGAGAATTTTTTAATTCTTTTATATGGTTTTCAAATTTCTCAATAATCACAAATGGTACAGCTTGCTTGTATAGTTCTTCGCAAATAACTCGTCCCATGCGCCCATATCCACAAACAATGATATGGTCTTTTAAATGATCAATTTGTTTTTGCATTTTCCCTCTCCTACGCTCTTTAAAATTAATGCTCATTATATCTTGCATGAGATGAGTTACAGAATAAGCCACGGTTCCCATGCCTAGAACTAATAACACCATTGTAAATGTGCGTCCTTCTGGAGACATGGGATGTACTTCTTGATATCCTGTTGTTGTTAACGTGATAATTGTCATGTAAAAGGAGTCTGCAAAGTTCCACCCTTCAATAACGTGGTAACCCCAAACTCCAAATAGAAGTATTGAAATGAGTACCGTAATAATAAACAAGGTGCTTTTTCTAAGTTCCATATCTCTTGAAATGTCTATCGGCATAATTGAGCTTGTGTTTTATTTTAAGAAAAATTTTATCATCAATGAAATTCTTTACCAAGGTCGGGTTTTGACTAGATGTAGTATTCAAAAAAAGCTAAATACGACATCTAGAGAAACTTGACTTGCCAATTAAGCTTTGCATTTGCTTAAATTGAGGGCAGAAACAGAGGTCAAGCAAAATGATTTTTTACTATATGTATAAATTGTCTACTAACACTTTGTGTCCGTCGGCAAAGTCGCCTCTGTAGACAACTTTAGAGGGTTTATGTTTTTAAAATTTTTTTTTGTTTTATGTGAGAGGATGTTCATTGACAGAAAATGACAGCAGTTCTATCGTCAATGATGTGACCCACGTATAGTGTTTTATTTTTCAATAGCACTACATATAGGGGTAATCTCCACGATCATTTGACACGGGAGGTAACACAAGGATGTGTAACCCACAAAATAGGCAAAAACTCGTTAAACGAGCCGAGCTTGATTGGGGTGCAAGTAAGGCAGAATAACAGCCAAGTGACATTGAGCTGAAGGGCTCATAGTCGCTATTTTTAATTTGATTTAGCAACAAAGAAGATGAGGAGGACTCTCCATGGAAATACAACCAGAAACAATCAATGAGCCTACAACTGCTCCTGTTTCTACAACCCACTTTGAAACTTCAACGGATGAAGATGGCCCAATTATTATGCGCGTACGCAAAAGAAACGGCTCTCTGGAACCTGTTGATGTAAACAAAATTGTAAACGTGGTACTCGCATGTTCAACTGGCCTTAAAGAAGTTGACCCTATGCGTGTCGCTACAAAAGTTATAAGTGGTTTATACGATGGCGCTTCAACCGCTGAATTAGACCAACTGTGCATTCAAACAGCTTCTTTTTTAATTGGTGAAGAACCCGAATACTCTCGTTTGTCTTCACGATTATTGGCTCGTTACATTGATGAAGAAGTTAGTAGCCAAAATATTCGCAATTTTTATGATTCCGTTACTGTAGGTTACGAAAATGGCCTCATCTCAAAAGAAAAATATGATTGGGTAAAAGATCACAAAGAGCCATTAAATATTATCATTGATAACAATCGTACAAAAAAGTTTGAATACTTCGGTTTGAGAACTGTTTATGATCGCTATTTATTGAAACACCCTGAATCGAGAAAGGTGATTGAAACTCCCCAATACTTTTTCTTGCGTGTTGCTTGCGGACTTGCGCGTAGCTTTGAAGAGGCGAAAGAGTTTTACGAACTTATTTCCACATTAGATTACATGACAAGTTCACCCACTTTATTTAATTCAGCAACCCTTCGCCCACAGTTGTCTTCATGTTATCTTTTAGACTCACCCGAAGACAGTTTGTTGGGAATTTATGATAAATACAAAGATGTGGCTTTGCTCTCTAAATTTGCTGGCGGGATTGGTTTATCATTTTCAAAAGTCCGCAGCCGTGGTTCTTTAATTAAAGGCACCAATGGACACTCCAATGGACTTATTCCATGGTTAAAAACTTTGGATTCATCTGTGGCAGCTGTTAACCAAGGCGGACGCCGCAAAGGAGCTGCTTGTGTGTATCTAGAAACATGGCACGCCGATATCGAAGAGTTTTTACAATTAAGAGACAATACAGGTGATGAACAACAAAGAACTCACAATTTAAATTTAGCCAACTGGGTTCCTGATCTGTTTATGAAGAGACTTGAAAAAAACGCTGTATGGTCTCTATTTGACCCTAAAAAAGTCCCCCATTTTGTAAATCTCTATGGTGAGGAGTTTGAAAAAGCTTATGTAAAAGCTGAAAATGAAGGCCTTTTTGAAAGACAAATCAATGCACGTGACCTCTACAGTCGCATGATGAAAACTCTTGCTCAAACTGGTAACGGCTGGATGACTTTTAAAGATGCATCCAATTTGAAAAGCAATCAAACCGGAAAGCCAGAAAACGTTATTCACCTTTCCAATTTGTGTACAGAAATATTAGAAGTTACCGACAGCAAAGAAACAGCCGTCTGCAACCTTGGCTCTGTTAATGCCGGCGCTCACTATGAAAATGGTAAATTTAATTGGGATAAATTAAAAAATACAGTCAAAACAGCAGTAAAATATTTAGATCGTGTAATAGATATTAACTTCTACCCTATTCCTTCAGCCGAAGTTTCCAATAACCGCTGGCGGCCCATTGGGCTGGGTTTAATGGGCTTGCAAGACTTATTCTTTAAAATGAATATCTCTTTTGACAGCGAGGAAGCTAAAAAAATATCTAAAAAAATATCTGAGGAGATTTACTATTATGCTATTGAAACTTCCTGTGAGTTGGCTGAAATCTATGGAGCCCATCAGGCCTTTCGCGAAACGCGAGCCGCTAAAGGTGAATTACAATTAGATCTTTGGGGAGTTGAACCTGAAGATAAAAAACGCTGGGACTCATTACGCAAAAGAGTTAAAGATATTGGTTTGAGAAACTCATTAGTTATTGCCATTGCACCAACGGCAACTATTGCTTCGATTTGCGGATGCTACGAAGCTATTGAACCGCAAGTTTCTAATTTATTTAAAAGAGAAACTCTCAGTGGTGAATTTATTCAAGTGAACAAATATTTAGTAACTAAGTTAAAAGAGTTGGGACTTTGGAACGAAGGTCTGCGCGACAAAATTAAAACTAATGATGGTTCAATCCAAGATATAGACGAAATTCCTCAAGAAGTTAAAGATGTGTACCGTACTGTGTGGGAAATTCCTCAAAAGTCACTAATCGACATGGCTGCCGATCGCGGAGCTTTTATCGATCAAAGCCAGTCTTTAAACTTGTTTATTGAAAGTCCAACCATTGGTAAACTTTCGAGCATGTACATGTATGCCTGGAAAAAAGGTGTAAAGACCACCTATTATTTGCGTTCACGACCAGCAACTAAAATAGCCAAAGTTACGACGTCAAATAATACAACTAAAAAGACATACACAGAGGCAGAAGCTTTAGCCTGCTCGTTGGAAAACCCTGAAGTTTGTGAAGCTTGTCAATAAAGGAGAACAACTATGATACTTGATCCAGGATTTAATTTAACTCTCCGACCCATGAAGTACCCTCAATTTTACGAGATGTACAAAGATGCTATTAAAAACACATGGACTGTTGATGAAGTTGATTTTAGCTCTGATGTTAAAGACTTAAAAACTAAACTGACTTCGGCAGAATCTTTTTTAATAAGCCGACTTGTGGCCTTTTTCGCCACGGGTGACTCCATAGTTTCAAATAACTTAGTACTTAACTTGTATAAGCATGTAAACTCACCAGAAGGACGATTGTACTTGTCACGTCAACTGTATGAAGAAGCATTGCATGTACAGTTTTATTTAACTCTTTTGGATACCTATATTCCAGACGACAACGAAAGAAATAAAGCCTTTGCTGCCATTCATAATATTGAAAGTATCAAAAGAAAAGCCGACTTTTGTTTCAAGTGGATTGACTCTATTCACGACCTAGAAAAACTTGAAACTATAGAAGATAGAAGAAAGTTTATCATGAACTTACTCTGTTTTGCCGCCTGTATAGAGGGCTTATTTTTCTTTGCTGCTTTTGCTTACGTTTATTTCTTACGCTCAAAAGGTTTGTTGCAAGGATTAGCCACTGGAACTAACTGGGTTTTTCGCGATGAAAGTTGTCACATGAACTTTGCTTTCTCCGTATTTGATACGGCTACAAAAGAAGAACCTGAATTGTTTGACGATCGCATGAAAGACTTATTCAAAGTCATGATTGAAGAAGCTATCGACTGTGAACTCTTCTTTGCCAAAGAATTTTTAGATCAGGGCATTGTCGGGCTTTCATTAAAAGATATGAGGACTTATTTGCAGTTCTGTGCCGACCAACGTTTTGAACGAGTTGGTATGGCTAAACAGTACAATGTCAAAAATCCTTTTGATTTTATGGAACTTCAAGACACACAGGAGTTAGCTAACTTTTTTGAACGTCGCGTTTCCGCTTATCAAGTGGGTGTATCCGGTGATGTAACTTTTGATGAACAATTTTAATTAGTAATTTGATTATTTGAGATTACTTCTCAAAACAAAGTTTTGAGAAGTCCACAACGAGCACAAAATCTAATTTATATGATGGATTTTAACGAGGCGTGAGAATTCCCAATCCGCAAGGAAAGGGAGCGGTTAGTTTTATTTAAATTTGATGCGTTACCGCCAGCCACCCATTTTTTGCTGATTCCGATTTAGCACAAAAAATAGTAAAACGACACTACCTATCAGCATGGCCATACTCAACCACTGACCACGGGTCAGACCCCACAACTGATATCCAATATGCGCGTCAGGCATGCGAAATTGCTCACCCAATATTCGCATTAGAGCATAAGTTACTCCCCAGCTTGCCGCTAATACTCCTGGCTTTTGTGGCTTTCGCCAAACAATTACCATCACGATAAAAACCAAAAACCCTTCCATCACTGATTGATAAAGCTGAGATGGATGTCTTGCTGTTAAAATTTCACCTAGATCTTTTAATATTTGTTGTTGATTTTGAGCAATGGCATTAAAAATTCTTTTTACATAACTTTCTACATAATACTTTGAGCCAGATTCTACCCATTGCTGCCATTTTGTAGCTGTGGGTAAAAGCAACTGCCCTTCCGGTCCGGCAATTCCCCCCAATTGTTTTACAACAGGATAGAGACTCTTAAGTTGTACTTTGTATTTCTCCCAATTGGCTAACCAACGATGTAATTCATCGGGAAACTTTACCGGCCATACACATTTACCTTCGCACGCCCGACCATACAATTCTCCATTTATAAAATTGGCTATGCGACCAAAGCCAATCGCTAAGGCTCCGGCAAAAGTTGTTAAATCTAATAAATGAAAAATGGGCAGTTTATATAGGCGTCCATACAATACGCAGGCGAATATTATACCAATAATTCCCCCGTGACTGGCCATGCCCCCATGCCATATAGCTAATGCATCCCACATAGGAAAACTAATGCCAAATAAATAAACGGGACTAAACGAAACTAATAATTTAGGATCGTAGAACAAACAATAACCTAATCGACCACCAATCATTGTGCCAAAAGCTAAAAAGGCAATAAAATCGCTCACCTGTTCAGGTCTCAATAGTGTTTTATTTTTTTGTGTAAGTCTAAATGTCAAATAATAACAAATAAAAAAACCAAATATATAAGCTAGCCCATACCAACGAATACCAAAGCTTTCAGAAAATTGGATTGCGAAGGGATCCAAATTGTGAATATATTCTGTCATATATCTGAAATTTAACAGGAATTATTTATTGTGGTCAATGATAGAGACTTAATACTTGCGAGCACATCTCCTTTTCGTAAAAAACAGCTCCAAGAATTAGAAATTAATTTTAAAGCCATCGCACCAAATTTTAATGAAGAGGAGTTTAAAACTGATCAAATAAAACCTCATGATTTAGTTAAGTTGTTAGCAAAAGGTAAAGCGTCAAGTTTACAAGTTGAATACCCTCATTCATACATTATTGGCTCAGATCAACTGGTAAATTTTAATGGCGAAGTTTTGGGTAAAACCGCTTCTGCTGAACAAGCTACCAACCAACTCATGAAACTTTCAGGCTACCCACATGAATTGCTAACAGCCATTTGTTTAGTCACCCCTGAAAGAATTTTTGAACACGTGGATATAACTACAATATTTATACGTAAACTTGAAAAAGATTTAGCAGAAGAGTATGTTAAGAAGCACGAAACTTGGAATTGCGCAGGCGCTTATAAAATTGAATGTCAACCTGCCTTAATCATAGAAAAACTGCAAACTCAAGACCCCACCAGTATCATTGGTCTCCCCACTTTCACACTTGTAAGTTGGCTAAAAGCTCTTCAAGTAAAATCTACTTAATTACAAGAGGCGCACTAATAGAAAAGAATGCCATTGTTGCAGAAAAATCATTTAGCTGTGAAGAGTATAAATTATTTCCGGCATACTCTTTATAATTTTGGATAACATATTCTATATTTACAGATAATACTGAAGCAAAAGTTACTCCAATGGAGGCTTTATAAGCCACTCCTGAATATTTAATATTTCTTTCTACATCTTCTAAAATATTCGTAAAATAATAACCTAAAAAAGCTCTTATTTTTTTACCCGAATACGCACCGCCCAATCCCCACATATGGTTAGTATAATCATTATCATTTTCTTCCAGTAAATAGGGTCCACCAAAGTGAAAATCTATACCTAAAAATAAATTGCCCAATTGTAACCCACCTTTTCCGCCAAGAACCGCAGCCAATTGTGTTTCTTCATTCCCAGAAAATGTCAATGACATCTGACTATAACCTAAATAAGGTTCTACGCTGAGTTCGACTTTAGCCAAGACTTTATGAGAATAGATCATGCTGATAAAAAAAATGAGTATAATAACCTTCATACTTAATTATTAATTTGGCACAAAGGCATGTCTACTATTCAACAAATTATATTTTTAATTCTGGTCATGTTACCAGCCCATTATCTCTATGCACAAGATCCAGCTTTTAGTGCCTATGGACATCATCCAACAGGTTCTACTCGTGTCTTAGCTATGGGCGGTGCCTTTGTAGGCCTTGCCGATGATGCTTCGGCAATTATTACTAACCCAGCGGGCATTGCATTGTCACGTTGGGGCTACGACCTACAAAGCACTACTAATCGAGTTGTAAATCGAGAGGGAGATATTGATTACGATGGAACCAATGATGGGTTTCCTTATAGATTTAATTACACTACTGGAGCTTTACGCTTTAAATATATAGGTATTGGCGTCGGTTACTCAATTCCCTATCATATAAAAGAAGATTTTGGTGGTTCGCTAAATAGCGTCCAAGAATTGAAAATTGAAAGCTATGATGTCGCACTTTCAATCAGATTAGGTAAATCTTTTTCAATAGGTTCTACTCTGCACTTTGAAAATGTATCTATGAGCTTTAATGACTACTTTAATAATCAAAGTGCTAATGACAAAAACGAAATCGTCTATCCAACTCTAGGAGTTATTTTTAGACCCAATAACAAAATAGGTTTTGGGATTACTTATTCATCAGAACGTAGATATGATGTGGATGAAAATTTAAATAGTAACTTACTTTCTGTTTATAATTGGTTTCAAGATCTGGTTATACCAGCAAAATTAAATCTTGGACTATCATTACAGTTCAAAAAAAGACTGAGACTAGTTGGTGACTTGGACTTTTTCTACCCAACTGGAAACACATATCTTTTGGGGAGCAGTTCATTTGATACAGCTAATAAAATTCAAGAGAGACAGTTTACGCTTATGCACGGAGGTTTTGAGTTTACAGTTATATCCAAAAAAGATCTAGAGTTTATTTGGCGTGGTGGCGGTTACCAAGAGCCAGCTAGATTAATAAATGCAGAAGATCGTTTTCACTTTACAATGGGTGTTGAAATTCGTTTGGGAATTGTAAAAGTGAGTGCCGCTTATGACCAAGCCAAAGACTTTACCAACTATTCGCAGTCAATTGGTTTAAGTATTGCAGATTTGTATTAACAGTTCAAACAATTGAGTAATTTATGAATTTTTATAGTTAATATTTTATCCAGCCTTTCTTAAAATCGCAGAAGAAACAATTGTAGAAATCACTTTTTCACCACTTTCTACTTCAGTGATATCTTTCCAGTACTGCTGTGCCGTCAAGTATACATTTACAATTTGCCCATCAAATTGACGACCTGAAAAATCTCTTAATTCCTGCAAAGCTCTCTCCATTGACATGGCTTTTCGATAAGGACGAGTGTGTGTCATTGCATCTACTGTATCCACAACTGCAATAACTCTCGCTGCCAGTGGAATTCTTTCACCAGCTAATTGATTAGGATATCCACTGCCGTCGAATTGCTCATGATGATAGCGAATTCCTGGAAGTAAAAAACGAAAAAAAGGGATATGTAAAAGAGGTTTTATAATTTCACAACTCAATTCGGCGTGGTTTTTCATGGTTTTCATTTCTTCTTCTGTCAAACGCCCGGGTTTAAGTAAAATTTCATCAGCAATACCCACTTTACCAACATCGTGAAGTAGACCCGAGAACTCTAAGATATTTTGCTCATGAGAACTCAAGCCCATGGCTTTTGCTAATCTTCGACTCGCTCTGCCCACACGACAACAGTGATAAAATGTAAATGGATCTTTAAGCTTTAACGTCTGCAAAATGGCATTGACAGAATCAATGGCCCAACTCGGAATTTCAGTTTCCGATGTCATACTTGTCCCCCCACATATTCTTATATATTAATCGGCATGCTGGACGAATATCTATAGATTAATTTGTGTTTTAATTGGATTTCGTTTCATATTGAGACAGGAATATTTTTTTTAAATTTTTTGTTTTAAAAATCTTCCAGTTTCTGATTTTTTTGTTTTAGATATTTCAACAGGAGTCCCTTCAGCAACGATCTCTCCACCCGCTTTTCCTCCGTCAGGCCCTATATCTATAATGTGGTCACAGTTTTTGATAACGTCCAAATGATGTTCAATCACGACAACTGTATTGCCTTGATCTACAAGTTCTTGCAATAACTCAACGAGTTTTCTCACATCTTCAAAATGCAATCCCGTTGTCGGTTCATCTAAAATATATAAAGTTTTACCTGTGCTTGTTTTAGATAATTCTTTGGCCAACTTTGTTCTTTGAGCTTCTCCTCCTGAAAGCGTTGTAGAACTTTGACCAAGAGTAATATAATCCAATCCCACTCTTTTTAATGTTATTAATTTTTTATGAATTTGTCGGTGGTGTTGAAAAAACTCTTCCGCTTCGCCAACTGTCATCTTTAAGACATCAGCAATACTTTTTTCTTTAAATTTAATGCTTTGAACTTCTGGGTTATATCTCGTGCCATAACACTTATCACATTCAACATAAACATCAGATAAAAAATGCATTTCAACTTTTATTGAACCCAACCCTTGACAAGTTTCACAGCGTCCACCTTTAACGTTAAAACTAAAATGACCAGGTCGATACCCTCTGATTTTAGCTTCAGGTAATTGAGAGTATAAGTTTCTTATCATTGGCAATACACCAACATAAGTGGCCGGTGTGGATCTAGGTGTACGACCTATGGGTTTTTGATTGATGTCTATAACTTTATCTAGATTTTCTAAACCTTGTACTTCTTTATAAGGTGCAGGTTGTGCATGCGCTTCGTAGAAGTGTTGAGCACAAATACGATAAAGTGTGTCTACAATCAACGTGCTCTTACCACTGCCTGATACGCCAGTGATTCCACAAAATTTTCCAAGTGGAATATTTAGATTTACGTCCTTTAAATTGTTTCCACTCGCACCCAATACTTTTAAATATGTTCCGTGACCTTTTCTATAAGAATCAGGACAGGGAATTTGCTTTTTCTTATTGAGATACTGTGCAGTCAAGCTTTCTTTATTTCTTTTTAGTTCTTCCAAGCTTCCTTCAACGAGAAGTTGACCACCTTGTATTCCCGCACCAGGACCAAGATCAATTATATAATCTGCAGATTCAATAGTGTCTTCATCATGTTCCACAAGTAAAACTGTGTTCCCACGATCTCTAATCTCTTTTATAATTTCCAACAGTCGATGATGATCACGGGGGTGCAGTCCAATACTTGGTTCATCGAGTACATATAAAACACCAATTAAAGATGAACCCACTTGTGAGGCTAATCTTATTCTTTGCATTTCTCCACCAGAAAGAGTGCGCGTTGGTCGACTGAGTGAAAGATAACCCGTGCCGACACGATTCAAATAAGTGAGTCGATCTGTTATTTGCTTTATAATTTTATCACCAATTATTTTTTCAGAACCTTCTAGTTTTAAGTTTTTAAAGTATTCTAACAGTTCACTCGCAGGAAGGTCAGATACCTCGGCAATATTTTTCCCATCAACTAGCACATTTCGGGCGGCTGCGTTTAATCTTGTACCATGACACGTTTCACATACTTCAATATCATAGGGGTCAAAATCTTCGATTTCTTCTTCATCACCTTCGTATTCATATTCATATTCAATATATCCAAGTCCATCACAAGCTTCACAGGCTCCACGTGGATTATTAAAGCTAAACATTCGTGGATCTAACTCTGGAAAACTATATCCACAAATGGGGCAAGCTTGATGAATAGAATATAATTTGGCTTCTTTGCCAAGAGGTTCAATCTTTAGCATGCCCTTCGCCATGATTAGTGCTAAATTAATACTTTCACTCAATCGATTACGGTACTTTTCATCTATGACAAGTCGATCTATTAATAAATCTATGTTGTGTCGTTTGTGTTTAGTTAATTTTTTGGCATTTTCTAATTCCATCCACTGCCCATCAACCTTAGCACGTGTAAAACCCTTTCTCGCCCACTTTTGAAATTCAGCTAAAAATTCTCCTTTTTGGTCTTGCACAACAGGAGCTAAGACAAAAAACTTCCCCCCTTTGGGGCCACTCAAAATATCATCAACAATTTGTTGTGGTTTTTGACTCTGAACTTCAACTTGATGTTCTGGGCATTTAGGATGACCTATTCGGGCGTAAAGTAATCTTAAAAAATCATATATTTCTGTCGTTGTTCCCACTGTTGAACGTGGGTTTGTAATTGTCGTTTTTTGATCAATAGCAATGGATGGAGAAAGACCGGTAATTGAGTCTACATCCGGCTTTTTGAGTTGCTCCATAAAATTTCGTGCATAAGCGGAGAGACTTTCGACATATCTTCTCTGGCCTTCGGCGTAGATAATGTCAAAGGCCACACTGGATTTCCCACTACCGCTCAAACCTGTAATGACCGTAATCTTGTCACGCGGAACTTGTAATGAAATATTTTTTAAATTGTGTTCTCTTGCACCTTTAACAGTTATGCCATCAAAAATAGAGTGACTCATAGTCTTTCGACACTATCGCGCTTCCCCCGGAAAAGGTACACGGTTCTTTTTTCTGGAAACACCGTATAATAATATATGCTTTCTTATACATTAAGTACTCTATTTCCCGTTGAGAAATTAATAATTAATTGCGGGTATATTTGCTATTACACTCTCTAAGTACCTTTTTTTACTCTATAACTTAATGATTCGAGCGTTACTTCTCAAAACAAAGTTTTGAGAAGTCCACAACGAACACAAAATCTACTTAATATTACGGGTTTTAACGAGGCGTGAGAATTTCTAATCCGCAATTAACTGGAGTAGCCTTTAAAAAAATTATCAATGGAGGAATAGAACAGAGATTAAACGCCGTTCCCAGAAAAAAGAACCGTGTACCTTTTTACTGGCATTTGTCGCACAGTCCGTAGAGCTCAAGTAAATGCCCAGTGAGTTTAAAGTTATGAGCTTTGGCAATTTGTAGCTGTATAGCTTCAATAGTTTGATTTTCAAACTCCACTATCTTACCGCACTTTTGACAAGTTAAATGATCATGATGCTTGCGTGGAGTTAGTTCATATCGAGCTGGCATACCTCCCATACGAACTTCTGTTACAAAACCTGAATCTTTTAATTTTTTTAAAAATCTATAAACAGTGGCAAATCCAATCTCTGGCGATTTTTCAACAACTTCCTCAAAAACCTCTTGCGCTGTAACATGAACACGCCCAGAACTTAAAGAGTCCAAAATAGACAATCGTTGTCCAGTAACTTTAAGACCCATTTCTCGTATGATTCTTTTAAATTCAGACTTATCCCACGGGTCGCGGGATACGAGTTTCTCTGGTGGGTTTTGAGCTCCGCGAGCTAATTGAAACATGGGATCCATCATGGACCCCACATTAAAAATCTTTACCCCCTAGGTCAACCCAAATAATAATGAATTTCATTATCCATTATTATCTTTTGCGGGCGATCAGTGTTACCTTGAGGTTTTTATCTCTAGAACTAGCTTTAGCAACAACTCGCTCATCCTTTTTATCAAGGATCTCAATAGAGACGTTGTTTTGCTTGGCAATTTCTTTATCAAAATCAAATGCCAAAGCTTTTACTGGCGCAGCCATGAAAACTGCAAGAACTAATAATATTCTATACGTACCGCTCATATCCCCTCCTAAAACGAACCGCTTTGTTTAGATACATGTATCTATTCGGAGCACTAGCCAAAAGCTTTAGGACTTTTTTCCATTTTTTTGAAAAAATGACTTACAGCGTTATACGCGATTTGAGACGTAAATTAACTAGAATTAAAAATAATGTTTCAATTTGAGACTAAAATTGGAACCCGCCTTCAATACCCTTTACCGCACCACTCACAGCATTATGGGGGTGAAGACTTTCTTGGTGGCTAACCACTATTTTATAGTCTAAAAAGCGTTGGTCGGAGTTCAGTGCTTTTTTGATCTTGCGGCAAGCATCTTCGCAAAACATATTGTTCTCACCATTGAGGCGGGCAAATTCTTGCTCATCTTCTCTTTTTACCGCTGCTTGCACTACTGTCTTTAATTCTTCTTCAACAAGATCAATAACTTCAACAAAATCGGGAGCGATGGCATTGATATCCAGTTTTACTTTAATATCTGCATAACTACGTTGAGCATGAGGAGTCGCCAATAGAGCTTTTTGCTTCAACCACTCTTTTATCTCTAGGTTTTTTATAATTTCTCTATCCTTAAAATCATTTTGAAATTCATCAACAATGAGTTGCTTAGCTAGAGCCGTAGAACATGGACAAGTGCTCGAATAAGCAATTTGCACACCCATATTAATTGCTAATTTTTCACCGGTTAGCTGACCCTCTAAAAAAACAGGATACTGACGCCACCCTATTTGATCACTTTTTAAAGCCTTTCTTTCAATGGGCAACTCAAAGGAAACTTTTAAATAGGCTCGTTCACTTAGGCCTTTTTGATCCTTTATAAATTTTTGAAGTATGTGTTTTGTTGTTTTTAAGCTTAATGTTTCTGACCCGAGTATTTCTTTTAAACTCAAATACAAACGTGACATATGTATGCCTTTAGCTTGTGGCTCATCGAGACTTACAAAGGCACTTATCTTGGCTGGAATTCGAAATGGCAATTCACCAGCCACTTTGAGTATCACTGGCATTTCAATTTCTGACATTCCAACTTGATCTAATTTCATAGCAAGTTCAGCACGACTTTCTGTAGATATATCTGGCATAACCCCATTTTTCATCCCTCTTTACATCCCATTTTTTGTCAAAAATTGCAATGCACAATATTATCTCTAAAAAATAGTCTATATTATTGATTTTTCACAATATTTTAGTGAGCATAGAATTAAAAAGGGAATCCACCATGAAAAAAAAGCAATTAAAATTTATTCTCCTAATTGCAATTTTAACTGCCATCTCTGCTTTTTTTATTTTTGATCTCGGGCAGTATCTAGATTTTAGTTACCTCAAACAACAAAAAGATACTCTCCATGAATATTATCAAAATCACAAGTTCGCTGCTTTATTTGCCTACTTAATTATATATATTATTGTTACTGCACTCTCCCTTCCTGGAGCCACAGTGCTTACATTAATGGGAGGAGCTATTTTTGGCTTATTGACAGGTGTTATTATTGTTTCATTTGCCAGCACGATAGGTGCAACCCTAGCATTTTTAAGTGCTAGGTTTATTTTAAGAGAGTCAATAGAGAAAAAATTTGGCGATAAATTAGTAACTATTAACAAAGGCATTGCTAATGAGGGGAGCTTTTATTTACTCACTCTTCGTTTAATTCCTTTATTCCCTTTTTTTGTAATAAATCTCGTCATGGGACTTACACAAATAAAAACATGGAGATTTTTTCTAGTCAGTCAAATAGGTATGCTTCCAGGAACTGCTGTATATGTAAATGCGGGCACACAATTGGCCCAAATTAATTCACTTAAAGGTATACTTTCCCCACAATTATTATTGTCATTTGCCTTGTTGGGAATATTTCCTTTGATTGCAAAAAAAATCATAGATTTTGTGAGAAATAAAAAAAATGCTCAAGTTTAAAAAGCCTAAAAAATTTGATTATAATTTGATAGTGATTGGCGCAGGAGCGGCAGGACTCGTTTCCTCTTATATTGCCTCAACTTTAAATGCTCGTGTAGCGCTTATTGAAAAAAACAAAATGGGCGGGGATTGTTTAAACACGGGATGTGTTCCTAGCAAAGCACTTATTCGCTCGGCTAAAGCTATTTCACAAATTACAAATCACAAGAAATACGCTCTAAAAAATGCGAGTTGTGAATTTGATTTTGCTGAAATCATGGAGAGAGTTCAAACAATAATTAAAAAAATTGAACCTCATGATTCCATCAAAAGATACACAGAATTAGGCGTTGAATGCATAACCGGGGAAGCCAAAATTACTTCACCCTACGTTGTTCAAGTAGGAGAAAAAAAATACACTACTCAAGCCATCGTCGTCGCCACCGGAGCTAGCCCTCTAATTCCCAATATACCAGGATTAGAGTCCGCCAATATTTACACTTCTGAAAGCATTTGGCATCTAAGAGAGCAACCTAAAGATATGATTGTTATTGGAGGTGGCCCCATCGGTTGCGAACTCGCACAGAGCTTTCAAAGATTGGGTACACAAGTTACACTTGTAGAAAAAATGGGTCCTTACTTGATGGGACGAGAAGATGATGATGTGGCCAAAGAAGTCACTGAACGACTGAGTAACGAGGGCGTTAAAATTCTCACTGAGCACAGTCTTATCGAGTTTCAAAAGAAAGAGGGGGGAAATTATGTCGTTCTAGAAAATAATGGCAAAAAACTTTCTCTTCCTTATACGGCTTGCTTAATAGCCCTTGGTAGAAAAGCTAATGTTAAAGGTTTTGGACTGGAAGAACTGGGCGTTCAAATAAGAAATGATGGAACCATCGAAGCCAATGAATTTCTACAAACCAATTATGATAATATTTTTGTTTGTGGTGATGTGACTGGCCCATTTCAATTCACTCATACAGCTGCACATCAGGCTTATTATGCAAGTGTTGGTGCTGTATTTCATCCTCTGTTTAAATGGTTACCCAAGTTTGTAAAAGCAAAATTTTTAAAAGTTGATTATACCGTTATACCATGGGCAACTTACACGGACCCTGAAGTGGCAACAGTGGGTCTAACAGAGAAGGTTGCCAAAGCGGAACATATTCAATACGAAGTTACAACCTATGGAATTGATGATTTAGACAGAGCCATTGCCGATAGTGATGATAATGGTTTTGTAAAAGTACTGACACAACCAGGAACTGATAAAGTGTTGGGGGCAACAATTGTTCATTCACGTGCGAGCGATTTAATCACAGAGTTTATTTTAGCTATGAGAATGGGTTTTGGTTTAAATTCCATTTTAGGTACAATACATATTTATCCTACAATGTCTGAAGCCAACAAATATCTGGCCGGAAATTGGAAGAAATCAAGAAAACCAGAAAGAGTTTTACAAGTTTTAAGAAAGCTTTTTGCCTGGTTAAGGGGGAGCAAATGAAAATATTATTTATGTTCACAATGACTATTTTTAGTTTGAATGCCATGTCAGCAGATCCCATGCCAAAAGACCCCATTAAATTACCTAATAAATATAAAATTATGGAAAAAAATGAAGTTGTAAAGGACACAACATTAGTTAGCAAGAAACACCAACTAAAACCCATTTCTGTATTTGATCACCAACATACCAACTGGCAGCAAATTTTAGCTAAATATGTCATAAAAAAAGAATTCTCTTCTCAATTCAAATATAAAGAACTAAAACAAGACACCTCTCTTCTCGACAAATATTTAAATGAACTCAGCCACGTTAGCTTGAAAGAGTTCAATTCCTGGAGCCAAAATCAACAAATGGCATTTTTGATAAATGCTTACAATGCATTTACAGTTAAGTTAATCATTGATAATTACCCAGTAAAGAGTATTAAAAAAATTGGCGGTTTTTTTACTAGCCCCTGGAAAAAAGAATTTTTTACTCTATTAGAAGATAAAAGAAATCTAGATTGGATCGAACATGAAGAACTTAGAAAAAAATACAGCGAACCACGTATACACTTTGCAGTTAACTGTGCTTCCATAGGCTGCCCTGCTTTGCGCAATGAAGCCTTTAATGCTGAGAACCTGGATAAACAGTTAGAGGAACAAACACGTATTTTCTTGCTCGATAGCTCACGCAATTATATAAAGGGTGACACTTTAAATGTTTCTAAAATATTTGATTGGTTTGAAGAAGATTTTGAGAAAAATGGACAGAGCGTACAGTCCTTTGTAGCACAATACATTACTCAAAATACAATGCTTCAAAATAAACTTAAAAATAAACAATTTAAAGTGCGTTATACCAGTTATGATTGGAATTTAAACGAAGCACGGTAGTATGTTAAAAATTGTTGGACCAAGAGTTTATATTGGTTTTAAAATTATAAGTTTCTTTTTATTATTCTCAATTCTCTTAAGATTGGCTTTTGCATTCTATTTTTATCCAATAGACAAATTTGATTTCGTTACATCCGACTTCTTGAAAGCTATTTATCTGGGCATTAAATTTGATTTGAGAGTAAGTATCCTACTTTCGCTTCCATATCTTGTATTAAGTTTAATTCCTAAACTAAACCCTACTAATAGTAATAATAAAAAAAATTCAAAATTCTTCTGGTTAATCATATATACTCTTTTAAGCTTTATACTTTCTCAAATTTATTTTTTAGATTTTGGCTACTATGACTATTTAAAAGACCGTTTAAACGCTACTGTACTTCAGTTTTTGGATAATCTCTTTATTTCACTGGAAATGGTCTGGCAAACTTATCCTATTTTTTGGGTCACAGTCCTCAGCTTAGCTTTAATATATATATTCTATGTTGTTTTAAAAAAGTTTGTTTTCACTTTCCCCTCAGAACCTGATGACAGATCAAAATTGCAAAAATGGGTGTTTAGCTTTTTAATATTTATATTCTTAGTCATTGGAATGTACGGCAAGTTTTCCTACTATCCTTTGCGTTGGAGTGAAGTTTTCTTTTCAGGTGATCGCTATATAGCAGCATTAGGCACCAATCCCCTACACTACTTTTTTGATACCCTTACCAATAGAAGCAAAAACTATGATTTAAACTTAGTCAGAGAACACTACAATTTAGTAAGTACATATTTAGGAGTAGATGAGCCTGATATTAAAAATCTAAATTTCAAACGAATACAAAAACCTATTGCCCCATTAAAATTAAATCGCCCTAATGTTATTGTTATAATCATGGAATCCTTATCTGCCCATCGCAGCGGCTTGTTTGGCAATAAAAGTGATGCTACACCGGTTTTGGATAGTTTAGGCAATAATGGCTGGAACTTTTTAAAGAATTATACACCTAGTGAAGGAACTGCTCGCGGTGTATTTGCAACAGTTACTGGCGTTGCAGATATCAATAAAGATCGTACATCATCACGCAACCCCTTAATCGTCGACCAAAACACTGCTGCAAATTATTTAACCAATTACGAACGTTATTATTTTATCGGTGGAAGTGCCAATTGGGGAAATATCCGCGGAGTATTAGAAAATAACATTAAAAATCTAAAGCTTTATGAAGAGGGAATGTTTGACTCTCCACGCACAGATGTTTGGGGGGTTTCAGATTATCATCTATTTAAAGAAACTGCGCGCATTTTAAATATGCGAGAAAATAAAAATGAACCCTACTTAGCTTTTATTCAAACAGCAGGTTTTCACCGCCCTTACACTATTCCTGAAGATAGAGGAGATTTCACCAATAAGGATTTATCTTTGGCAGAACTTAAAAAATGGGGATTTGAAAGCCTTGAAGAATATAACTCCATGAGATTCACTGACTATAGTCTAAGAGTATTCATTGAAGAAATGCAAAAACAAGAAGGTTTTGACAATACACTTTTTGTAATTTTAGGTGATCATGGACTTCCTGACAATCAAGCTCAAAATTTAACTCCAACAGAAATTCGGTTTTCTATCGAACGTTTTCATACTCCTTTGATCTTTTATATGCCTTCTCAATTAAAGCCACAAACTTTTGAATTCGTTGTCAGTCAACAAGATATTTTACCCACTATCGCGGCTCTCACTGGACACACTTTTATAAACAAAGGAATCGGTCGTAATATTTTTGACCCTCAATTCATCAATCAAAGGTTTATATTTAGCTATGTTTATTATCGAAACCCTCATACTATATTTCTATTTGATAATGATTATTTTGTAACCGGCACACCACAAAACATCACTAGCATGTACAAGTACACTTCCCCAGAAGATCCAGAAGACATCAACTCACAATTTCCTGAGAAATTTGAACAGATGAGTGACTTATTAAATGGACTTTATGAAACTACTAAATATATTTTACACAATAATAAAAAAGAATTCTAAATTATTTTTTAAATAAACTTATTTTTTTAAAAACAAAATTAAAAAGAAAATAACCAAGCAAAATACCAAAAATTGCTCCACCCAATATATCTGTAAAGTAATGAACTCCGGCGTACATTCTAAACATAGCAATGATTGCTGCTAAAGGATAAACTATCCACGCTAAATATGGATAATAGAATACAGCCACAGTACCTACAGCAAAGCTATTCATTGAATGATTTGAAGGGAAACTGGGACTTCCTGGGCTACGCAATAAACGCAACTGTGACTGAATATTAGGGTTATTGTTGGGACGAACACGATTAAAACTAGGTTTTAAAATTCTATAACCAATTAAATCGCTCACGCCTGCGGTCAATATAAGTGCTAAAAATATTCTAATGGCAGAAATTCTAGTTTTGTGTAGCCACCAAACAGCTAAAAATGGGAAAATAATAAATTTAATCCAAAATATTTTATGTAAATTTGTAAAATAGGGAAATAAAAAATCTAAAAACTCAGACTTTAAGGTTTGATTAAAAAACAAAATAATACTGACATCTAATTCTTGTATCCACTCTAACAAACGACCAACCTCTGCATTTCTTTTTGATCCATTAGTCCATGATAACTTTGAGTCCAATCTTCAGAAGTAGAAATCAAAGATGTCTTATTATAACTATTATACGAACTTAGATACTTATTCTTATAATCACTGTAAATGGCCAACAATTTATTCTCATCATCAATGCTGTCTTCAATTTTATTCAATAAACTTAAAGCCTTCATTCTTGGAATTTTTACTACTTTTTTTAATTTAAAAGATTCGTCAATATAAGGCAGACTAGCTAAACCTAAATAAAACGACCATGCACAAAATATTTTATAATCCTTATTATATGCATTGATTTGACAAATGTAATCAAAGCTTTTCTCTGCATGGAGTGCCAAACTAGCTCTCATGCATTCCCAATCATTCACAAATGATCTTCCCT
>JAGRAE010000040.1 GCA_020435005.1 Bdellovibrionales bacterium | reverse complement strand
AAATGAAGGTATTTTTACAATTGACCCTGAAGTAATTACTGCTTCGTGATTGCGTAAAAAGTATCTTACTAAATAAGCAATTTTAATATTTCTAATCAGCTAATTTAATCTCAACTAACCTATTGATAATAGGTAGATTTTTTTAAGAAAATTGACTTTAGTTTAAATTTTATAAGTTTATAAAATTTAAATAAATTTCAAAAATTAGAACTCCTTAATGGCACTACGCTTGCAAATCTTTCGCGCAAGCTTCGACTACACCTTTCTACAAGAGGGATAAAAATTTGATTAGCCTGGTGGGCAGTTTACATAATTGTAAACTGAAAATATTTTTTTGCGTTGTTTTATTTTGTTCAACATTAAATGCTGATAATAAAAAATCAGATAAGTATTACAAGATGGCTCGTCAAGCCATTCAGACGTTTAATGCCTCACCAGAATTAACTATAGATAACTATTCATTATTAATAAGACGAACAAATCGTTTGGGACAATATGCTTTCCAACAAAGTGAGCAAGCTTTAATACTTAGACTTGAAGATGAAGCTCAGCAATTAGAAGAATCCATCACCGAAGAACAGCTACAATTTCTAGAGGTGATCGCTGAAAATTTAAATAAAATTGCAACCATTCGTGTTTCAAATAATATTCACGAGGTCATCGATCAATTAAATGATATATTACAAAACTCAATAGACAGTGTATATCAAGTCTTACTCTATCAAGTTATTAGTCGTCTAAATCGGGCACAGATAAATTCTGAAAAAAAAGTAGCCTATGAGGCTAGTGCACTCTACTCTGATTATTCTGATGAAGAAAAAAAGTTGTTAGAAGAAAAAAGTCAGATTGACAAAATTGAAGACCAAAAAAAAATAAGAAAAGAAAGACAAGACAAGCAAAGAAGAAGAGAAGATCAACTCCATTTTGATTATTTAGCTGAAGAACAAGGTCGCCGAAATAATAGCAAAAAAAAGTCAACTATAAATGAAACAATTGAAATTGAAGAAGATCCAGGAGCTACTGAATATCCAGATTTTGACAGCCTGAGTGATATACAAAGTTCTGAAAGTAGAGCTCTTGTAGTTGCTGAAAAAGTTAATGCACTAGGAAGTGGCGATCTTTTGTCACCTTATCTCACTATACTAAGTAATAGTGGCTCTGATAAAATGCGAGCCTCAGTGAATGATATACAACTTTGTGTCACTGAGTACTTTTCAGACGGCAGAGCCAACGCAAGAAGGTTTGAGCAAGCTCCGGATATCTATGCACGAGATGAAGAAGTTGAAAAAGCCATCCGAATTCTTATGAGAAAAAAGGGAGGTAATCCAGCCTTAATGGGGAATTATTACTCAGGAAAAACAGCTGTTGTACAGAAATTATCTGATTATATAAGCGAAGGCCAATACCCCAAGGAGAGAGCATTTAAAGAAATTTTTGATCAAGCCCACATAGTAAGAATTGATGGCTTGACGTTTGGTTTAAAACAGTTTCCCGGCTTGATTATGAAGAACTATTTAAATGCTGTTCTTCATTTAAAAAAAGTGGCTAATATTAATATAATAACTTATATAACGAATTTTGAAGCTCTCCCGAAAGAAGTTATCAATGAAGTGGAACGAGCCTTGTTCCAAGCCGATTCTGCTAAAATCATTATTGAAGCACAATCTAATGATTTTAACATGGCATTTAAAAATAATCAGAGAATAAAAGATGCTTTTGAAACCATAGCTATCCATAAATTTTCAAATGAACAAATAATAAATTTATTAAAGACAAAATGGCTAGATGATATTCAAGATACAGATACGGGTTATGGAGTATCCATTGGTTTTAATGAGATCACAAGAAGTGAAGTTTTAGAAGCAATTGTTGAAATAAGCACCAAAATCTATCGCAGTCTTGGCCCCATTGAAGCTTCTTTACGGTTACTTCAGGACTTAGCAATTAAGGCCCTTTGGAAAGAAGGAGTAGGAGCTATTGTTCATGAAGAAATGGTTTACGAAGAGGCGCAAAAGTACTTGGGCTTTCCAGTGAATCCATTAGATGGTCCAGCTATGGCCAATTATTTAAATGAAAATGCTGAAAAAGCCAATGAAGAGGTTAAAGCTCAGCGACATTTAGTGGAATTAACAATGGATGCTTGGGCGGATCTATTAGAAGATCCCGAACGAAGTATCCGCGTGGGTGTTTATTTGGGAGGATCCGGCGCTGGAAAGTCTGAATTAACAAAAGTCATAGGTAAAATCCTTTTTAAAAACCCAGACCGAGTATTTACTATTCCCGGTTCGGAAGTGCAAAAGGCGGCTGAGCTCTGGACATGGTTTGGAGCGACTAATGGCTATGAATCCGCAAAAGAGACTCCTGGTCGCTTAATGGAGTGGTTAGATGATCCTGCAGGTGGTAAATATGGAGGTGTTTTAATTATTGATGAAGCCGAGAAAGCGGACCCTAAGTTTTGGGAAAGACTTATGGAGTTTTTTGATACAGGTAGAATTGTTGGTGGAGATGGTAAAGCACGTTATGCAAATAACTTACTAGTTATTTTAACAAGTAACAAAGGTTATAATATACTCGTACCTAAAGGAATTGAACATTGGATTTCTGAAAAAGTAAAAGCCCACCAAAAATCATTTACTGAGGCGCAACTTAAAGATATTTTTTCTAAAAAAACTCCGGGCTCTCAAGAAAGCGTTATTCATCCTGCTGTTTTAAATCGTATAGATTTTTATGGTTTAGCTCACCTAATTGATAAAGAAAATTTATTAGAAATAGCTGAGTTAAAAGCTAATAAATGGAAGAACACAATTTTAAGAATTAAAAAAATAAATGTTACCATATCTAAAGAGCTTAGAGAGCACTTAGTTTTAACATCTTATAGAATTCAAGATGGGTTTAGAAGTCCAGGACGACAACTTTATAAGTATTTAAATAAAGCCCTTAGGCACACTTCCGCTAAATGGAAATTTAAAAGAGGAGAGCATTTAAGTTTTGATTTAGAAGAAGATACGGAAGGTCGCTTTTTTATTAAGATTACTTCTGAAGATGGACAGAAACTAAAAATAGATGCACCTGAAATTAAAATAGACAATCCCTTAGAAAATGAAAAAGAAATGGAGAAATTAGGGGGGCTTCTTGATTATTTAAATAGCCGCGTTTTTGGTTGGGAAGAAACTAATCAAGCCATTTTTGATGCCATATTTGCTTACCGCTCAAGTCCCGGGGAAATTCGTTCACGGCCACTTTCGCTTATGTTAGTAGGTTCAACAGGCACAGGGAAGTCTGAACTAGCTAAAGCTCTAGCCAATTACTTATTTGGCAACGATGAAGCGGCCCTCGTATTAAATATGGGTGAGATTCAAACTCCAGCAAGCGCAGCAAAATTTTTGGGATCTAACCGCAATGAAGTGGGTCATGATGAATTAACAGAATTAGAAGCATTTGTATTAGCTCATGAAAAAACTGGGGGAGTTATTTTATGGGATGAGATTTCGAATATGGGTGGGGCTCATTCACAAATCAAGGAGTCTTTATTTAAATTGTTTTATGGAATGATCGAAGAAGGATCTTGGACTCCAGCCGCACGCAATGAACCTTATGATTTATCTAAATTTATATTTATTTTTACAGGAAATGACGGAGAAAAATTATTTCAAGGGCTGTCAGCTGATGATTTAAGGTTGGCTGTGTGGAAGTCCAATAATAAAAAAGAACGAATTCGTGAAATACTTAGAGAAGCCGGCGTACCTGAAGCTTTTTTGGGGCGAATGGCAGATCTTGTATTGGCTAAACCTTTAAGTACTGAAACCATGAAAAAAGTGGCCCATAAACTTATAGCTCCTATTCAAGAGGTGTTTAGAAAAAATAATGTTCAAGTAGAGATTAACCCTGAAGAACTTGATCAATTTGTTAAATCTTTTTTCTCACAAGATAGTGGTGCTAGATCAGTAAGATCTATGTCTGAGGACAAACTTACGGGTTGGATTAGTCAACTTTATTTACAGGTTAAGAAATTAGTTGCCAAAGGTGATAACTTAAAAATACGCATTAAAGTAAAAGATAACCTTCCACAAAAAGCATATGTTGAAGACAAAGCATTTGCCAGGGAAGTTTTTGTTCAGCTTGAAGCTATAGTTGATGATAAGGTTATTGGTACATTGGAGAGAGATGTTTCAGAATATGCTCCAAGAAAAATACGTCTTTCTAAAAGAGGAGCCGTAGTAACAGCCTACCATGAAGCTAGTCATGCGAATGTTAATATTCCCGAAATGACAGGTTCAAAAGTTTCTTTTATTACAATAAAAGGTTCAGATGGGGCCTTAGGCTATGCGAGATATGATAATTTATCAAACGATGTCGTCGATGATAATGGTACGCGCACGAGTACTTTACTGCGCATGGCGCGTTTATTAGCCGGCCAGAGAGGCCAGCAGATGGCAGGATATGAACCAGATGCCGGTTGGGCAAATGACATTAAAAAAGTCAGACAGTTGGCCTATCAGTATTTTGTGGAATGGGGAGATCCTGAAGACAGCTCAACTTTATCACTACTCATGAAAGAGAATGGAGATCTTCAATTAAAAACAGATAGATTAGTAGATAATCTTCTTATAAAAATAAATGATTTTATCGAAGAGGCCGATCAACTGACTCAAAAACTGCTTCTAGAAAATTGGAATGCTATCGAAGCAACTAAAAATGCACTTCTTCAAAAGGGTGAATTATCGGCAGAAGAGTTTGTAAAAATTCGAGAAGAAGCACTTTTAAATAAGACGGAGTGGGTTATAAATTCAGAAGGCAAAGCCACTAAAAAATCAGATTTAACATTTAAAGACTTAATATTGAACCCACTAAAGAAAAGTATTCAACTAAAAAAATCAAGAGCCGTGAACAGAGTTCTTGCAAAAGCTAAGATAGATTATGATCAACTAGCTCAAGTGCATCTAGAGGAAGCTTTTATAAAAAGTGATCTCCAGCCAAATACTTTTATCTATGGAAATCCAGATTTTAAGAATCCGAATGATTCATCCGCCAAGGGACTAGAAAGGTGTAGTCGAGCATTATCTGACTAGTTCAGGGGGATTTTAGAGGTGCCAGCTCTATTTTTGGGGGCTGGCACTTCACTTTTATTCATTCATTTGTTAAAAGCCCTAGTTTATGAATATATTATTACAACAGCTAAAAGAAAATCCCTTTCTACTGGCACCTATGGCAGGAATAACAGACGTGGCCTTTCGCTCCTTTATGAAAGATATGGGCTGTTCCATAGTGATCACAGAATTAGTTTCTGCTACAGGACTAAAATATAATTCCAGAAAAACAATAGATTTGATGAGATTCAGTCAAAACCAGCATCCCATTGGCATCCAAATATTTGGTGATAACTTAGAAGATTTAGCCTTTGCTGCTAGTACTGTTGAGGATAGTGGTGCAGATTTTGTAGATTTAAATTTTGGTTGTCCGGTTCCCAAAGTTGTAAAAAAAGGTGGCGGAGCAGCCATGTTGAAAGATCTTAAAAAAGTAGAGCAAGTTTTTCAGACAGTAAAAGCAGCTACAACACTACCCGTGACTGTAAAAATCCGCACGGGCTGGGACGATATTAGTCGGAATGCTATTGAGTTGAGTCATATCGCTTATAATGAAGGTTTAACTTGGGTTGCTATACACGGCCGCACGCGATCTCAAGCTTACAAAGGAATGGCCGACTGGGATTATATAGCTCATGTAAAAAGTTATTCTAAAATACCTATCATTGGTAACGGTGATATTTGTACGGCTAAACAAGCAGTAGATAATTTGTTAAATACACAATGTGATGGCGTCATGATTGGCAGAGGCTGCTTAAAAAATCCTTGGCTTTTTATTGAATCTTTAGATTTATTAAATAGTAAACAAAGAGATTTTCGAAATCTTGATAGTCCTACATTCAACTTTGAAAGTGTCTTTCAAAGTTTAGATAAATCATATTCTACCTATGCTACAGAAAGAGTTAGAAATTTACAACTTAAGAAACTTTCTTCTTGGTTCTCTGCCGGTTTACCTGAGTCTTCACAGTTTAGAAAAAATATTTTTCAGGCAGAGTCTCATGCTGAGATCACCGAACAAATCACTTCGTTTTTTAAGCCTTATAATAATTTATCAATAAAAAGTTTTAATAATGATGGCTTTCTGATGGGTGGACATGGATAAACCACTCGCCTTAGGTCCGAGTGTTTATTTGCTGCTACTTCGATATTAATGAGTTTGATATTATTTATACATGAAAAAAGTAATTGAGGCTCGGGGTTTAAGTAAAAACATTTTAAACCAAAAAATATTAGATAATATACAATTCGATTTAAATGAAGGAGAGTGTTTGGGCATTGTTGGACCCAAACAATCTGGTAAGAGCACATTACTTAAAATATTGTCATGTAGAATAGCTTTCGACCATGGTGACTTATATATAAATGACATTGACGCAAAAAAAGAGCCAAGTAACATAAAAAAAATAATTGGAGTATTGCCGGAAGAAGAAGACTTTGATTGGGAATTTTCTCCTATAGAGAACTTAACTTTGTTTGCAAGTTATTTTGGCCTAAGTAAAAGTTTAATTTTAAAAAAATCTAAAGAGTTGTTTCAAAAATATAATCTTGAAGAAGTTGAAAACATATCTTTAGATGCTTTGAATAAAAACCAAATTAAAATATTACAGTTTTGTAGAGCACTTATAACCAATCCTGAAATTTACTTTATCGACGAACTCACAATGAATATCAATGATAAAACCAGAGAGCTATTTTTTGATGAGTTAATGAAAGAGAAAAAAAGAGATAAATCAATAATTCTTGCAACTGAGGATTTAAATGAAATTGAGTTCTTATGTGATAAGGTTATTGTAATGGCTTCTGGCAAAATCATTGCAAATGGATGTCCTAGGAAGTTAGTGAAAGAATATGTTGGAGAGGAGATAGTTGAACTAACTATTGAAAGCAGAGATTTAGATTATTACATGGGCAAGATTCAAAATGAATATGAATATAAAATTTTTGAAAACTCAGTTAGACTTTTTCTGAAAGAGAATCAAAAACCTGAAGATGCGATAAAAAGTTTTGCGAGCTCACAAACCTTAATTAGAAAAGCTACACTTGAAGATTTATATGCTAAGTTTACAGATAAAAATTATCACCAGGTGGATTTGTGATCACTAAGAATTTTTTATTAATATCAAATAGAAATTATTCAGCATTTAAAAAGAGCTTAGGGGTTTCACTAATTTGGATTTATTCAGAACCTTTAATCATGTTTCTTGTTTTAGGCTATGGAATAGGAGCACTAATAGATCGAATTGAAGGTGGCAGTTACTTAAAATTTATTACTCCCGGCTTTATACTTGCAACTCTATTGCAGGTTACTTTTTATGAATCTGGATTGGGATTGTATTCTAAATTGAAAGATGGAAGATTTTTTCGATCTCTGTCGATAACTCCTATAACAAAAAAAGATATTATTCTTGGAGAAATATTTTGGGGAGCTTTAAAGGGTTTATTTAGCCTCTTAATTCTCTTTTTGATAGGTTTAATGTCTGGCATAATTTCGGTTGAAAAAATAATTTATTTATTTCCATTTTTACTTTTCGTATCGATTATCTTTTCTTCAATGGGAACTATGATTTGTAGTTTTTCTACAAGTCAAAACACCTTTTTGTTTATTCAAGCTCTAGTAGTTTTTCCGATGTATTTTTTAAGTGGTGTCTTTTTTCCATTAGATCTCTTGCCTACACCTTTGTTTATATTATCTCTGGTCTTTCCTTTAACTCACGCTGTAATGATATTCAAAGCCATTTTATCAAGCCAAATTGAGTCTACTTTTTTTATTAATTTTGCTGTTTTATTTGTTTATGGTTTTGTTTTTTTAAATCTTTCCCTAAATAAATTGGCCAAAAAACTTCAGGAAGTTTTTGGCCGATAATTCTTAAATTTTATATTATATTGTTTGTCTTCATCCAATTAACACTACTTGTTATAGCTTCCTTGGCTGGAGTTATAGTTAGATTTAAATCTTTTTGGGCCTTTGAAGAGTCAAACCAATGGAAGAGAGTTGCGGCCCATGCGTTTTCAGAACTTAAAGGGGCTTTTTTACCAGATCGCTCAAGAATATCACCAATTTTACCAATAGTGTGTAACACAATATCTGGCATATAAATGGAAGGTGGTTTTACGCCTGCGGCCTCAGCAATATAATTGAAAAGCTGTTTAATTGTTAAATTTTCTCCAGCCAAAATATATCGTTCTCCAGTCTTGCCAACTTGAAAAGCTTGATAAACGGCATCTACTAAATCTTTTATGTGTATTACATTAACTCCACCTGATGTATAGAACGGCATTTTTCCCTGTGCCACTTTTACTTGAGTTTTACGACTTCCTTTTTTTGCGTCACCTGGACCGTATATAGTTGAAGGATTTAATATAACAGCATCTATTTGGTTTTTCTCACAGGCTTGTTTAACAATCTTTTCTGCTTCATGTTTAGTTTGAAAATATCCTAAGTTTAGATGTTCTAAATTGTATTCACTTTGTTCATTTAAAGGGTTTTGTCCATTGAAACTGGCTCCTATAGCTACCACAGAAGACATATATACCAACCGTTTTATATCTAGTTTAATACAGGCTTCAACCACGTTCTGAGTTCCACCTATATTTACTTTTTCCATTAACTTTCTTGCTGACGGAGTATAGCCAACAACACCAGCTAAATGAAAAACAACATCTACTTGTTTAATTGCCTGAACAAGGCTTTCCGGATCTGTAACATCTCCTATGTGGTGAGTCACATCTATATTTATCAATTCACTTAGGTCACTTGAAGATCTTCTTAAAATATGGACATCTAGACCTTCTGTAACTAATTTTTTTGTCATCCAAGAACCGACAAATCCAGTTGCTCCAGTAACTAAGACCTTCATTATGATTTTCCTTTGCCACAGTTTATTACCTAATGATATCCTTAATATGTAATAAAGGGAGAAGCAAATGTCACAAAAAAATCTTCTACAAAATATTTACCTATTTAAAGAATTGGCCAATGATGAGCTTGAAAAAATAAATGAAATTGCAGAAGTGAACACTTATTCTCCTGGTGATGATATTTTTAATCAACAAGATAAAGCAACCAGCATGTATGTCATTGGTTTTGGATCGGTTAGAATCCATTTAAAAGGCTCTGAAGGAGATAATATTGAAGTTGCTAATTTAGGTACCGGCAGTCATTTTGGGGAAATGGCATTTTTAGATGGAGAAAGTCGTTCCGCCACAGCTACAGTTTTGGAAAAAACAGATATTGTTTCTATTGATTACAGTAAACTTCAACAACTGTTACAAGAATATCCCAACATTGCTGTTAAATTTTATAAAGCACTATCAAAATTTCTTTGCGGAAGGCTACGCATTACGACTAATGACTTGAGTTTTGCGAGAGAGAAAAACATTAGTCACTTCTAATTGCTAAAAGCGTCATATCTATGACAAAATAAATTCATGGATATGAATACGATAATAGGTGTAGTCATTGGGCTTGGTGGAATTATCATAGGTAATTTCATCGAAGGTGGTCATTTCAGTTCTCTTATACAAGGAACGGCAGCCATCATTGTATTAGGAGGTACTTTAGGTGCCACTTTAGTTAGCAATCGAGCAGTGCATGTTAAGCTAGCCATTCAGTATTTAAAATTAGCATTTTCTCCAGAAGAGCCATCAAGATTACAAAGTATTGCAAAAGATATTGTTTCTGCAGCAGCAGAAGCCCGCAAAGAATCTGTCCTTGCTGTAGATTCTAAAATAAAGTCCTTTAAAAGTGATTACATGAAAAATGTTTTTCGTTTTGTGGCTGATGGGGTAGAGGCAGACAAGATTAAAGAAGTCTTTCTCAATGATATAGAAATAGAAGAAGAAAGAAAATTAAAAGCTGCGAAAGTATGGGCAGATGCTGGAGGTTATGCCCCAACAATAGGTATATTGGGTGCTGTTCTAGGGCTCATTCACGTCATGGGAAACCTTACAAATACAGAAGAGTTGGGGAAAGGTATCGCTGTTGCATTTGTAGCAACAATTTATGGGGTAGGGTTAGCAAATTTAATATTTTTACCTATATCAAATAAGATTAAAAGAAAAATTGAACAAGAGAGTGAAGAAAAGTTCATGATAGTTGATGGCGCATTATCAATAATAAATGGATTTAGCCCTTATCTCATTGAAGAAAAAATGAGATCTTATACTCGAGAAGCAAGTAACGTTTAAAGATGAGAAGAAAAAAAAGAAGACAGGAAGAAGAAAATCATGAAAGGTGGCTGGTTTCATACGCCGATTATATTACGCTTTTGTTTGCTTTTTTTGTCGTACTCTATGCAACTTCAGAGCAAAACACTGAAAAAGGGAAAAGGTTTGAAGAGTCAGTTAAAAAGTATTTAGTAAAAGTAGGCTTGGGTGCTACTGACAAAAAAACCATAGATGGTGAAGAGACTAAAGACTCACCTATTCAAACCCCTATAAATAAAAATAATAAAAGCAATCCGCAGGCTTTAAAACTAAAGAATAGAGTCGAATACTATTTAGAAGAAAATTTTAGTGAACGTCAAATTAATGAAATTATTCAAGACATAGCCAATGAGGATGTTGGCTTAAGAATTACTATAAAGTCGAACTCACTTTTTGATAAAAATTCAGCCCATCTTAACAAATGGTCTCAAACTTATTTAAATAAATTAGGAAAATTATTTGAACGTATTCAATATAGAATTTTTATTGAGTCTCATACTGAGGATGTAGATAACTCTTGGGAGCTTTCTGCTAAGAGGGGAACTTCTCTGATCAATTATTTTATGAATGAACATGATTTAGACCCCTCAAAAGTTGCTGCAATTTCATATGGCAGTAGTCGCCCCATTAAACCTAAAGGCGATAAGGTTGCAACAGCTATTAATGATCGTGTAGACTTTTTGATTCTCACTGAGGATGTCGGTTTTTAAAAAATTCTTTCAATGCTGGCTTTTTGAATAATTATTGGATATCGAGGGAAATCTTCTCTATCAGTTCTAACTTGTTCAATTTCTTCGATAACTTCAACCCCATCAACAACTTGACCAAAAACAGTATTTGTACCATCGAGATGGGGAACGGGGGCTAGAGTAATAAAGAATTGTGAGCCATGAGATTCATTGCCTTGTCTTGCCATCGAGACAACACCAAATCTGTCGTGAACCAAGCGTTCACTAATTTCTAGCGGAATTGTGTAGCCAGGTCCTCCACCTTTATTGTTTCCATCTGGATCACCTGTTTGCATTATAAACTTTCTAATAATTCTGTGAAACTTTAAGCCATCGTAAAAAGGTTTCTTTATTTTCTTTTCAGTCTTTTTGTCCACCCACTCGATATTACCTTCAACTAAATTAATAAAGTTTTCAACGGTAAGTCGAGCTCTGTTGTGATAAAGTTTGATTTTAAATCTTCCAACCTTTTTTTTGCGTTTATGTGCGTACGAGACTGTAAAGATAGCATATATGGCTCTAGGTCGTCTTTTTAAGCGAACTTTATCAGTAACCGTCATCTCTTCAGTTCTCAAATCTGGAACTTTATTTTTATCATATGTGGTTTCACCTGTGCCTGAAGGGGTAGAGAATCGTGGTTGAATGGGAGGTCTAACTTTTTTTGGTGGTTCTACAGCTGGTTTTGTCGCTGGATTAGTGGTGGTTGCTGGAGTTGTCGGGTTAATATTTGAGCTTTGAGCATTAGAATTACTTGGTGTTTGTTGTGACCATGAGGTCACAGTGAACAATACAATAAGAAACAAAGTTGTAAATTTATTCATTAATACAATATTAAACCTTTGAAAGGGATTTGAGAAGATTTCTATTTTTATAAAGACACTCTTTTACTTCAGATATAAGTTCTTCTGGGCTTAGGTCTAATTCAAGACATACTTGCTCAAAACTTTCCGAGTCCAAATTAAACTCACTACCTGAGTGGCTACTCTTGACTTGATACATCTGTTCAACTTTTCTTAAAAAAGAATAATTTTTTGATAATATATTTATTGTTTCATTCGTATGTGGTGGTGTCATTTTTTGTATAGATAATAACATTCCATCTAATGAAGAAGTTGAGCAATCAATTTTATACTTTAGAATTAACTTCTGTATTACGAGTTCTATGTTAACCAGTCCACCTGGTTGGTATTTAATATTAAGTCTGTTTGGTTTTAATTTATGTACTAATAATTTTTCTAGAATTTCATTGAGTTCAATTTCCTCTGCTGAAGTAAGCCCTAGTTGAATATAATTTTGATATAAATTTTTTAATGGACTTGCTGGGAAGATGGCTCGAGCTCGTAAAAAAGACTGCTTTTCCCATGCTTTTGCTGAAGTCAATAGATAATTATTGAGTTGATCATAACTTACTAATAAAGGTCCTGAATTTCCAGAAGGTCTGAGTCTTAAATCATAACTATAAAGCATTCCGCTTTTCTGTTGTTCAGATAATCTAGAAAGAAATCTTTTAGCCAACTTAAAGTCATCATCTTGCGGGGTAGTTGGTGTCACAAATAACATGTCTAAATCAGACTCAATCCCTAATTCATTACCACCCCATTTACCCAATGCAATTATTTCTAAGTTAGATTTAAGGTTGTATTCTTTCTTAAGTCTATTTATCAAATTTATACATATGTCATCTGCAATTTGAGAGTGTATATTGCATAAATGTAGGACATCTTTTGTTTTTAAAAATTCAATAACAGCATAAATTTGTTTTAACTTCTTTTTTTCAACAAGATTTACCAAGAAATCTTCTAAGTCTGAAGAGCTAGAGCTTTCTTGGCTGAGTATTAAACTGTCTATAAGCTCGGGTCTCGCCGCTACAAAATTTCCTATATAAGCCGATGAGCTAAAAATATAGGCCAAATCTTTAATGAGTGTGGGGTCTCGTAACAATGTTGTAAAAAAAGTGGCCTTGGCGCGAGTGGATTTTATAAATTCTCTCAATAATTCTAAACCTAAATCTTTTCCGAATGGTCTAAGTGCCAATGATTCTAGAAATTCATTTAAAAAACTTGTTCTAGCCTGCTCAGCAGATTCCGTTTTAATAGATTTAGAAGTAAAACTAATGATATCTGGCCAAACATTATTTGCAGAATGTTCATTAAAGCCCATATCTAAAAGCCTTTGTATCGCAGCTTCTCCTTTTACAGGTTTGTCATTATTTGATTTCTCAAAACCAATCAACTGTGAAATTGTTTTATCGATAGTTTTCATTCTTTGAAGTAGATTAGAATTTTCATCTAAAAATATACTATGTGTTTGTCTATCCTCCTTGGCTTGGACCGTATTCTCTAACTCGCGTAGTGACCAATAAAGATCTTCCATTTCACACAATATCTTCTGTTCGAAAAGATTACCTTCTGAGATAATTTGTATTGCTTCACTTGTAGAAGTGGTTCTTAAACTAGGGAGCCTTCCCCCGTGTATGACTTGTAAGGAATTTACAAATAACTCTATATCTCTGATACCTCCAGGATGCAGCTTTAAGTTTGTATTTAGTTCTTCCTTGTAGCTACTATGAATTTTAAATCTTAGACTTTTTAGATCTTCGAATAATGTAAAGTCTAAATACTTTCTATATACAAATGAAGAAATGATATGTGAGAGTTCTTTAAATATTGACTGATCTCCACAAACATATCGCATTCTTACTAAGGCTACTTTTTCCCAAGTTGCACCACTGTTCCAATAGTAATCTTGAACCTGAGAGAGAGAATGAATTGTTGGACCAAAACGTCCGCCAGGTCTTAAATCCATATCAGTTCTGTAACAAAACCCAAATTCGTTGTTTTCGTTTAATGTATTCAAAAATGCATTTAATACTTTTTGATATTCTTTTGTTACGGGTCTGTCTGAAACAATAAAAAAATCAATATCAGAGCTTAAATTTAATTCTCTTGCCCCCCACTTCCCAAGTGCTAATAAACAAAGTGGAAACTGATTCAAACCACAATATTCCCATGCTTTTTGTATTATCTCATCAGTATGAAGGCTCCATTGATAGCAAATATTTTTTGCAGTACAAGAATTATTTAATGTATTAGAAGCTGCTTCAATCCAGTATTTATGTCTTAATACCCTTAACTGAGACTTAAAACTGTCGCAATCTCTCGCAATAATTTTTAAATAGCGTTCTACCGCTGGTGAAACAGTCTTCATTTATTCGAGATAGGGTGACCATTTTGGTTTTGTATAGTCATATTTATCAAAAGTTATTCTTCTTTCATTAGTTCCATCGGGGCTAATAATATAAAGTTGATTTGTTCCGGTTCGATTACTTGTAAACATAATAAATCTGCCATCCGGTGAAAAAGTTGGAGACTCATTATCCGCCCATTGACCATTTGGTTTTCGAGCTGAAGTTAATCTTTCCATATTGAGACCACTTTTATCTACAATAAAGAGATCAAAATGGTCTTTATCATGGCCGGCAAATACAAATCGTTTACTGTCAGGTGCCCACGCAGGTGTAGCATTATAGCGTCCTGCTTCGGTTATTCTTTTTATATTTGAGCCATTTGCAGACATTGTATAAATCATTGGTTTTCCGCCTCGGTCAGATGAAAAGGCGATAGTGGACCCATCTGGAGACATCGCAGGCTCTACATTCATTGCACGGTTAGGGCCATTAGTTATTCTTACCAAATCTTTCCCACTTGTATCCATTCTAAATATATCTGGATTACCCCCCTGAGAAAGGGTTAGCAGTAAATGCTTCCCATCAGGTAAGAAATGAGCTCCTGAATTAATTCCTTTTCTATAGGATAATAGCCAACGTTTTGCTGTTTCTAATTCATACATAAATAAGTCAGCGTTTCTCACTTTTGCCTTCGGATGATAAGCATAAGCTGTGTAGGCTATTTTTTTACCATCAGAAGACCAGGCGGGTGAGATATGTACCGTCTTTTCCTTGGTTATATTTTTTTTATTTGCACCATCCCAATCCATAACCCAAATACCTTTATGTCTGGTGCCACCATAGTTACTTGCTACAACAATTTTCGTATTAAAAATGCCTTTCTTACCTGTTAGCTTTTCTATAACATCATCCGAAAAAGTATGGGCTAACTTTCGAAGGGCCGAAGAAGGACCTTCATAAGATTTTCCAAAGATCAGCTTCGCTTGAGGAACATAATATAAATAAACTTCCAACTTTATATTATTTCTAACTATATGATAGCCACCTCGTATTAAAAATTCTGCACCAATAGATTTCCATTTTTCAAAATCAAAACCGTTGGTACTTCCAGGGGCGGGCTTCAGTCCTACTTTACTTGTATCTTCTAAAAAAGCTTTAGGTTGTATGAGTGTAAAATAATTTGAAACATTTAAGTCATTATTGATGACTGCAAAAAGTTCTTGACCCGTTTTAATGGCTTCCTTATTTGAGCTACTTCCATAGTATTGAAAAGCAGGTAAGGCGAGTAAGCTTTTCTTTACTTGTGCTTTACCAATATCAATATAAATTTGACCTTGTGCAATTGAGAGATTTGCATTAAAACATAAAATTACACTCACTAAGAGAAACAATTTAATTATAGATGTTATAATTTTTATTTTCATGATCTCTACTCCCTATGGAAATTTAAAAATAATTCCTTCATGTGCCAGCAAAGTCTGCAAATTCTTTGGCGCTATGGGGCAAGGTGAAGCCTTATCTATGGCTTCTAGAGCTTTACCATCAAATACGCTATCTCCCGAAGAAGTTTGAATTTCTTTGCTTGTAATATAACCTCTTTCATCAATAGTTACCTTAATAAGAGCCTTTAAATTTGAATCTGCGAGCCACTGTGGTAAAACCCAGTATCCTTTAACATGCTTTTCTAATTTATCAAGATACTCGTTATATTGTAACTGAGATAATCCTTTTAAATCAGATCCTTTGGTGATTACATTACCTTTGTATAGCTCGCTTTGTTTAACAGGTGGTTCATTTTTAACTTCTTCTACTTCAGATTTAAAATTTTCTAGAGCGCTTAGTGCTTTTAGGCGATCTAAGGCCTTATTTTGTTCTTGTTTAGTATTTTTAATCTGTAGCTTTTTTTCTTTAGGTTTGTTTTCTTTTGGTGGTTCGACTACGGCTTTAGGAGGCTCTTTTTTTTCAATGGATTGTTGAACCTGAGGAATTTTCTTGTCTGGCAAGGCCACCATGTCTACTCGAATAGCATTACTGATCTCTATGTTTTCAGAGGGAAAAAACAATAGCTTTACTGTAAAAAAAAGTATTACAGCGACGTGTCCAAAAACAGAAAAGCTAACATATTTTAAAAACGGTTCTTGTTTTACTTCATTCATTACAATTTCGGAATGGTGACAAGTCCTATATTAAAAACTCCAGCAGCTCTAACTTCAGCCATTGTCGATGCAACAATTCCGTAACTTACACTTTTGTCGGCTTTTATATAGACTTGTTTATTTTTTCTAGTTGCAAAAATGGCTTTGATTTTTTCTCTTAATTCCTGCGGATTAAGTTCAGACGTCCCAACGTATAGTTTTCCATTTTTTTTAATAGTGAGTACAAAGGGCTCGTCTTTGGTTTCTACTCCACTGCTGGCCGTTTCGGGCAAATCAATATCTATGCCTTGTTGTAACATGGGAGCAGTTACCATGAAGATAACTAGTAAAACAAGCATTACATCAACAAGCGGAGTCACATTAATTTCACTGAGTACAGTTCTTGAATTTCTGTTCCCATTATTTTGACTTGCACCCATTTTTAACTTTCCTTAAAGAAATTTCTTTTAGCAATATTCAAAAAATCTGCTGAAAAGTTATTTAAATCTAGTTCAATAATACGGATTCTGGTTAAAAAATGGTTGTAAAAAATAGTTGCGGGGATAGCGGTTGCTAAGCCAATAGCTGTAGCGATAAGCGCTTCTGAAATTCCTGGCGCAACAACCGCAAGGCTGGCCATTCCAGTGCTACCGATTTTTTGAAAGGCTCCCATGATTCCCCAAACAGTTCCAAAGAGACCAATAAATGGACCCGTGCTACCTGTTGTAGCAAGAAAACTTAAACGTCCTTCAAGTTTTGCTAATTCACTATCTATTGCTTTGCGTAGAGCTCTTTCAAGATTATCTATACCTTTTAAGCTTGAGATGTTGTTTTCATTATCTTCAAGATCAGCGAGCTTTCTTAGTTCCAAATAGGCTAACTTAAATACTTTTGATTTTGTGCTATTCTTAAAGTCGTCTAGGGAATTATAGATATCATCTAATGAATTGGCTTTCCAAAACATTGTTTCAAACTTTTCATCGTCACTCGTTGTGATATTCATTTGCTTATGTTTTGAGACAGCTATTGCCCATGAAATAACTGACATAAGTATGAGGATTAAGAGAGTTAACTGTACAATGGGACTTGCGTGTGCAATTGCATCCCATGCACTGATTGAAACTTGTGATTTTAATGTGCTTTCGGCGTATGCATAATTCATGTTGTATAGAATACTACTAAGATGGAATTATCGAAAATAGGTTCACACCGCAGCAATTTTACAAAAAAAGTACACCATCAATATAAGAGGGGAACTCTTTAGGTATATTTTCTGTTTGGTAGATGATTTTTTTAAATCTTTTCTGTAGTTCGTTGACGAGCCGATTATTTAATACTTCTTTTTCTTGTGGGTTGATTACAATAAAGTCGAAGTCATATTGACTAAGTGAGCCTATCCAAAATGAGTCCATAACTTTCAACCTCATTTTTTGACTAGGATTAGCTGAGTAGAGCCACCGTGGCGCCATCTTTTTGAGTTCTATTATAATTTTTTGTTCATTGGCAAAAATGAGTACATTTTCTTGTAGGTTACTATCAAATAGGCTTTTAACAAGAGCACCTAAGTTTATTCTAGAATTCACAAACAGAGCGACCTTAGAGAGGGGGTTTTGTTGGAGATAGGAATCAAAATCTTGTTTTTTTTCTTTAAAGTTATGATCTGTTATATACCAAGAATCTCGGTCTGTTGTTAAATAAACCAAAGGAATAATTTGCTCATATTTTAAGCTTTTTTGATTGCTAATGCTTTCTTGTGTAGCAATAAAATAATGTGGATCATTGTTTAAAAGTGGGTGGTCAAGGGGAGCAAATTTTTGCTGAGAGCCTAGCCAATTTAAACCAAAGATTATAAGGATCGTAACCATAAGTACACTTATGGAAATGGCCAACAATCTGAATACTGCATCTTTCATAGATAAATATAAATACTTGTAATTACTACATTAAGTCCATACAAATTGCGAAAATACAGGACGCGTTAATAAATAAGTATAAAATACACTTATTATATTGATATTCCGCCTATTATCATTTAGTTTTCGCAATAAGATATGAATAAGTTAAATAGAAAATTTGAATACGCATTAATGACCTTACAATTTTTTTATGAAAACCCAAATAGTAAGGTTTCAGCTAAAGAAGTTTGTGAGAAAACGGGTAGCCCATTTGATGCAACAGCACGAGTGATGCAGTTGATGGCGCATAGCAATATACTGAAGTCCGTTCAAGGGGTAAATGGCGGCTATGTCTTAGCTAAAGATATTCAGGCTATTACCGTCTTAGAATTAATGGAATTAGTTACGGGGCCAGTAGAAGTGGCAAAATGTGTAGGTACTTCTGCTGATTGTGAGTTGATTGGTCGATGTAATATTCAAACACCCGTTAATAAAATGAACTTTAAATTTCGAGAATTTTTATCAAACCTAAAATTAACGGATTTTTTAATTTCAGCCTCACAAAAAATGGGTGTTTGAAATGTCCGAGTATAAATTTGGCTTTGTCAGTGATATTGAAAGCGAGTCCTTTCCAAAAGGTCTAGATGAAAACGTCATCAGGCAGATCTCATTAAAAAAAGATGAACCTACCTGGATGCTCAATTATCGTTTGCAAGCCTTTGATTATTGGAAAACTTTAGAAGAGCCTACTTGGGCAAAAGTTAACTATCCAAAAATTGATTATCAAAATATATCTTACTATTCCGCACCCAAAAAAAACATTATTGGAACTGAGGGCAAAGATGGTGGAGAGGTGCAGAGTTTAGAGGATCTTGACCCAGAACTAATCAAGACGTTTGAAAAATTAGGTATACCTCTCGAAGAACAAAAGAGAATAAGTGGTGTGGCTATTGATGCAGTTTTCGATAGTGTTTCTATTGCTACTACTCATAAAGAGCTTTTAGGAAAGTACGGTGTTGTGTTTTGCTCAATATCTGAGGCTCTTAAAAATCACGAGGAAATAGTAAAAAATTATTTTGGAACAGTAGTTCCGTATAAAGATAATTACTTTGCAGCACTTAATGCAGCAGTGTTTACAGATGGCTCATTTGTTTTTATTCCTAAGGGCGTAAAATGTCCTATTGATCTATCTACATATTTTAGAATTAATCAAGAAGAGACAGGACAGTTTGAACGTACATTAATTATTGCTGAAGAAGGAAGTTTTGTTAATTATTTAGAGGGGTGTACTGCGCCGATGAGAGACACCAATCAACTTCATGCAGCTGTAGTTGAGTTAATAGCTCTTAAAGATGCAGAAATAAAATATTCGACGGTGCAAAATTGGTATACTGGCGACAAAGATGGAAAAGGCGGCATTTACAATTTTGTAACCAAGAGAGGAAAATGTTTAGGCGAAAATTCAAAGATTTCTTGGACACAAATAGAATCAGGCTCAGCTATAACATGGAAATATCCAAGTTGTATATTGTTGGGCGATAACTCACAAGGCTCTTTTTATTCTGTCGCTCTTACACATGATTTTATGCAGGCGGATACTGGCACAAAAATGATCCACATCGGGAAAAACACAAAAAGCACTATTATTTCTAAGGGTATATCTGCCGACCACTCATCAAATGTTTATAGAGGTTTAGTAAAAGTATTACCTTCTGCTGTAGGTGCTAGAAATTATACACAATGTGATTCAATGCTTGTAGGAAATAAATGTAAGGCAACAACCTATCCTTATATTGAAATAAAAAATCCAACGGCAGTTTTAGAGCATGAGGCATCTACATCTAGATTGAGTGAGGATCAATTATTCTATTTACGTTCACGAGGTATAGATATGGAACAGGCTATTTCATTATTAGTAAATGGCTTTTGTAAGGAAGTGTTTAAGGAATTACCTTTAGAATTTTCAGTAGAAGCTGTGAAATTAATTGAAATGAAACTTGAAAATAGTATTGGATAGGAAATGATAAAAATCAAAAACCTAAAAGCTGTAATTGATGATAAACAGATTTTAAATGGCCTCAATCTAGAAGTAAAAGCAGGAGAGGTGCATGCTATAATGGGGCCGAACGGTTCCGGCAAAAGCTCTTTGTCAAAAATAATTGCAGGCCACCCAGATTATAAAGTGACAGAAGGTGAAGTTAAATACGAAATCAACTTTAATGAGGTTAATTTGCTAGATTTGGAAGCTGATGAAAGAGCAAAAGAGGGTATATTTTTAGCCTTTCAGTATCCTGTAGAAATTCCCGGCGTAACTAATAGTGCATTTCTTCAAGCCTCTTTCAACTCAATCTGTAAACACCAAGGCATTCCTGAGATGAATACAGAGGAATTTTCTCAGTTATTAAAGGAAAAAGCTAAGCTTGTAGAAATAGATGCATCCTTTTTGGATCGTCCGGTTAATCAAGGCTTTTCTGGTGGTGAAAAAAAGAGAAATGAAGTTTTGCAAATGGCTATATTAAACCCACGATTAGCTATTTTGGACGAGATGGATTCGGGACTAGATATTGATGCTTTAAAAGTTGTTGCAAACGGTGTAAATAAGCTTAGATCTCCTGATCGAGCTATTATTTTAATCACTCACTATCAACGTTTATTGAATTATATAAAGCCAGATTTTGTACATGTGTTAGCGGGTGGAAAAATTATTGAGAGTGGTGATTTTACCTTAGCACAGAAATTAGAAGCTAAGGGATATGATTGGGTATTGGATCAATGAAGAATTTATTGTTAAATTATTCTGAGGCAATAGAATCACCCCCAAGGAATATTGTTGTTCGAAAATTAAATAGTCGGGGAGTAAGACATCTTTTAAATAAAGAATGGCCTTCAAGAAGTGAAGAACCTTGGAAATATACAAACTTGAATCACCTAAAGTCCAAAAAT